>SBBV01000424.1 GCA_005240015.1 Candidatus Odyssella thessalonicensis
ATTGCCTGCCGGGCGTGGTGACGTTCGAGTAGGCAGCGGCCGCGGGCACAAAAAAGTGCGCCGCCGGGGCTGCCGGCGGCGCGCTTTCATCGGAAACGGATTTAGCGCTGTTCGTCGTCGCGGTTGAACGGATCGCGCGGCGGGGTTTCGCCGGCCGGCCGGTCCGCTTTGAGGAACGCCGGCGGCTCGAACGCCTCGTCTTCGCGCGGGCGCTGCTGACGCTGGTCGCGCTGCTGGCGGTCGTCGCGGCCGCGATCGTCGCGGTTGCCACGATCATCCCGGCCCTCGCGCCGTTCGCCGCGATCCCCACCCTGGTCCTGATAGGGTCCGCGATCGTCGCGGTTGCGGAAGCGGCGGTTGAAGCGGTCGCGGCGGAATTGGCCGTGATGCTGCTGGCCCTGACCACCCTGGCCCTCGCCACGCTCCTCGCCGCGGCCCTCGCGCGGGCCTTCCTGGCGCGGCTGATTGCCGCCCGGCAAGCTCGTCCCCTGGCCGGGGCCGGCACCGTTGTAACCCGGGGTCTGCGGCACCGTGCTGCCATAGGCAGGCTGGGGCTGCTGGCCTTCGCCGGGCACGGGCTGCTCGCCCTGGCCGAAGCCGGTGGCCTCGGTCTCCATCTCCGCGTCCTGCCCGCCCTCGGGGCGCTCCTGGAACTGCTCGAGCGGGCCCTGATTGGCCAGGATATGCCGATAGTAGTGATCGGCGTGCTGGAAGTAGTTCTCCGACATGATGCGGTCGCCGGAGGCGGCCGCGTCGCGACCAAGCGTCAGATACTTCTCGTAAATCTGGTGGGCCGTGCCGCGCAGCCGAACGCCGGGGCCATTGCTGTCGAAGGTCTGGTTGCGGCCCTGGTGATGATGATGGTGGTGATGCTGGCCTGGCTTGCGATGCTGTCCTCTGCCCCGTCGGCGCATGAACTTAATCCTTTGTAATTGACCAGTTTTCCTTGCCTATGCACATCGTGCGGCGTGCGCGAGCCGTGCTCCCGCAGAAGAGGCGTGCCGCGGGCCAAAAGGCGAGCGGCTCTCCGTTCTCGAAGAACTCCGACAATGGCTCCGTTGCGCTCAGTGCGGTCTCGACGCTGTTATGCGGACCGTCTGCCCTCGCCACACACCGCTTGGCGCCTTTAGCCGTTCTCTCTTTCGGCTTCTCCCGGTCGGCGCCTTCTCACGAGGGCTGGCTCACGATTTACCAGAGAAGCCAAGGGTTTGCCAATCGAAAAGCAAGGGGTTGGGGGAGGGTGCGGCAAACCCGCCATAGCCACCGGTCCCGTCTCGGGCCCGCCTCAAGGGCGACAGCCGAGCACAGTCAACGTAGGAAGAAACTGGCCAGTTCCAAGTGGCTAGGGCAAAACAACGCCCGGGAGTCGCTGCGGGTCAGCAACGTGCAATCCTTGCCGGCGTGGGTGTCCGGCGCGCGACACCGGCTCACGGTCGTGAGCAATATGCCGCCGTCGGCATCCACCCGGTCATCATTCAGTCAGTCGGTTCCGGCGTAACCGAAGGGCATCGGTCTGCACGCGAGCAGGAGCGGCAAGCGAAGATGGCAGTGTATTTCCGCTGCATGGAGGGCAAGGGATACAAGAGAACGCGCATCACCGTCGCCGAATGGCGGACCCTTAATGGTGATCCGAACACGGAGCTAGCAAACAAGGCTGGCCGCGATCTCTATCGCAAGTACTACGGCGATAGCTAGAGAACCGCGAGCCGCTCAGCGCCACCCGCGCTCGAACGCGGCGGCGAGCTCGAGGTGGGTCGACCACAGGAACTGGTCGACCGGTTTCAACCGCACGAGGCGATAGCCGCCATCGATCAGCAGCCGCGCGTCGCGCGCGAAGGTGCCGGGATTGCACGAAACCGCGATCACGCGCGGCACGCGCGAGCTAGCGAGCGCGCGGGCCTGGGCCGCGGCGCCGGCGCGCGGCGGATCGAACACCACGGCATCGAAGCCCGAGAGTGCCGCGGCATCGAGCGGCCGCTTGTCGAGATCGCGCAACTCCGCGGTGACCCCGGGCAGGATCGCGGCGCGCGCGGCCGCTGCAACGGCAGCGCTCTCCGCTTTGCCCGCATCGATCGCGTGCACCTTGGCGCCGGCCGTGGCGAGCGGGAACGTGAAGGTGCCGATGCCGGCATAGAGATCGGCGACGCGCTTGGCTTGCGCCGCCGCCGCGCACACGAAATCGCGCAGCGCCGCCTCGCCCTCGGCGGTCGCCTGCAGGAAGGCGCCGGGCGGCAGCGGCACCGGCACATCGCCGATGATCATGCGCACGGGCCGGCGCTCGAGCAGCGTCTCGACGCCGGGCCGCTTCGGATGCGCGCGCGCCACCCGCGTCGCGTCGTGGCGTTGCGCGAAGGCCGCGATGCGCTCGCGGGCGCCAAGCCCCATCTCGATCGCGGTGACGAGCACGAGATCGGCGCCGCTGTCGGTGGCCGCGAGAAGCACCTCGGCGCCGTCGCCCGGCTTCATGAGCGGCGCAAGGAGTTCGCGCAGCGGCGGGAACAGCGCGACGAGGCTCGGCCGCAGCACATGGCATTCGGCGAGATCGACCACGCGGTGGCTGCCGCGCGCGTTGAAGCCGAGGACAACGCCTTCCTTCTTGCGCGAGGCGGTGAGGTCGGCGCGCCGGCGGCTGGCCGGCGGCGAGACGGCGATGGGCTCGATCACGTCGGCCGCGATGCCGTGGCGGGCGAGCGCCGCCTCGAGCTGCGCCAGCTTCCAGGCGCGATACGCCTCGGCATCGATGTGCTGCAGCGCGCAGCCGCCGCAGCCGCCTTCCGGGCGATCACCAAAGTGCCGGCACGGCGGCGTTGCGCGCGAAGGGCTAGCAGCCAGCACCGCGCGGATGCGCCCCACGAGCCGGCCGTCCTTGTCGCGCGCAAGCCGCGCGTTCACGCGGTCGCCCGGCACGCCGAGCGGCACGATCACGCGCTCGCCCTCGAACGAAGCGATGCCGTCGCCGCGCGCGCCGAGCGCGTCGATCGTGAGCTCGATGTCTGTATCCGACTTCATTTCAGCGAGAATCTAGAACGTCATCCTGAGCGAAGCGAAGGATCTCTCGCGCGCAGGGCGGAGCGTCGGCGGCGAAGGCGCGGCCCCGCATGCAAGAGATCCTTCGCTTCGCTCAGGATGACGGTAAGAGAGTGCGCAAGCCACCGCGGTCACGGCTTTCGTGCCGCGATGAGGAATTCCGTGTTGCCGTCGGCGCCCTCGATCGGGCTCTCGGCGAGCCCGAGCACGCGCCAGCCCGGCTGCGCGGCGAGCCAGGTGCGGATCGTCTCGCACACCTCGGCGCGCACCGCTTCGTCGCGGACGATGCCGCCTTTCCCCACCTTCTCGGGCCCGGCCTCGAATTGCGGCTTGATGAGTGCCACAAGCGCCGCGCGCTCCTTGGTCAGCGCGAGCGGAGCCGGAAGCATCGTGCGCAGCCCGATGAAGCTCGCATCGCACACGACGAGGTCGACCGGCTCGGCCACATGTGCGCGCGTCAAGTGCCGCGCGTTGGTGCGCTCGAGCACGATCACGCGCTTGTCCTGCCGCAGCGACCAGGCGAGCTGGCCGTGGCCCACATCGACCGCGTAGACCTTGGCGGCGCCGCGCGCCAGCAGTACTTCGGTGAAGCCGCCGGTCGACGCGCCGATATCGAGGCAGACGGCGCCGCCGGGATCGATTCCGAAATGATCGAGCGCGTGCGCAAGCTTGATCCCGCCGCGCGAGACCCAGGGGTGGGCCTTGCCCTTGACCGAAAGCGGCGCCTCCGCCGCGAGCGTGGCGCCCGGCTTGTCGATGCGTCTCTCGCCGCTCCAGACGAGGCCCGCCATCACCAGCGCCTGCGCCCGCGCCCGGCTCTCGGCGAGCCCGCGTTCGACGAGAAGCTGATCGACGCGCTGTTTGGGCATTTCCTGATTTGGGACCGCGCGGCTCCAGCCGCGCCCTTTGCTTGCGTCGGGCTGGGAGTGGGCGCCTGGAGGGCGCACGGTCCCTGGGCGCCTACCTTCTTACCGCCGGAAGATAGCCCCGCCGCGACAGGCGGCGGAAGCGCGTGCCGAGCAGCAGCGCGGCGCAGAAGAGGCCGACCGAGAGCCCGACCCAGATGCCGGGGGCCCCCACGCCCGCCGCGAAGGCGAGCACATAGGCGAGCGTGAAGCCGATCACCCAGTAGCTCAGCGCGCCGAGCAGCATCGGGATGCGCACGTCGTTCATGCCGCGCAGCGCGCCCATCGCGATGGCCTGGGCGCCGTCGGCCATCTGGAACAGCGCGGCGAAGATCAGCAGCGTTGCCGCAAGCGCGATGACGGCCGGGCTGTCGGGCTTGGCCTGGTCGAGGAACAGTGCCGGCAGGCCGAAGCGCGTGACGTAGAGCAGGACCGCCATCACGCCCATGAACGCCGTGCCGAGGGCGATCGCGACCCAGCCGGCGCGGCGCACGGCGGGCGCGTCGCCGCGCCCCACCGCGTGGCCGACGCGCACCGTCGCTGCCTGCGCGATGCCGAACGGCACCATGAACGTCACCGACGCGATCTGGACGGCGATCTGGTGTGCGGCGAGCGGCACGGTGCCGAGCCAGCCCATCAGCACCACGGCGGCGATGAACACGCCCGCCTCGAGCAGGAACGAAACGAAGATCGGCGCGCCAAGCGCGAAGATCTGGCGGAGCTTCGGCCAGTCCGCGCGCCACCAGCGCGCCAGGATGCAGTAGTCGCGAAACGGCTTGCCCCAGACCGCGACCGCGAGCTGCGCCAGCACCATCGCGATCTGCACCAAGGTGGTGGCGAGGCCGGCGCCGGCGATGCCCATCTCGGGCATGCCGAAGCGCCCGAACACGAAGGCGTAGACGAGCAACGCGTTGAGCGGGATGCCGGCCAGCATCACCCAGAGCGCCGAGCGCGGCCGGTTCAAGGCCGAGACGAAGTTTCGGAGCACGATGAGCCAGAGCGCCGGCACGCTGCACCAGAGGAGCGTCGAGAGATACTCGCCCGCGAGCGCCGCGAGGCGCGGCTCCTGGCCGATCGCGACGAGGATCGGCTCGCCCATCGCCAGCACCAGGCTCGACGGCAGGCCGACCAGCAGCGCGGCCCATAATCCCATGCGCGTGACGCGCCTGACGCCGCGCGCATCGCCGGCGCCATAGGCCTGGGCCGCGAGCGGCGCCGTGGCCGTCACGATGCCCATGCCGATGATGAACAGGAGGAAGAAGAAGTTCATGCCGAGCGCCGCCGCGGCCACGGCGTCGGCGCCGAGCCGGCCGACGAGCAGCACATCGGTCGTCAGCATCGCGGTCTGCCCCAACTGCGTCAGCGCCATCGGCAAGGCGAGCTTCACCGTTTCGCCAAGCTCGGCGCGCAAAATCCCGCGACGCGCAGGCGCCTCGCCCGCGGCGGCTATGGTGGATGCTTCCGGCATGGAACGCGTGAATATAGTCGCCGGCGCGGGCGGGGAAGCGCAGCTGTTCGCCTTCGAGCATCGTCGTCCCGGGCGCGCTGCAGCACGCCGCTCCTTCAGCGGCGTGGTGCTGCCCAGACCCGGGACCCAGGTACGGCGGAGACGCGACGTGGCGCTGGCACCTCGAGGGGTTCCCGGGTTAGCAGCGCATCACGCGCAAGAAAAGAGCGCGTGCAGCGCAGCACCCGGGAGGACACAAGACTCGTGGAGTACTTACGCGCGCACCGGGCGGATCACCGCCGCCTTTTCCTCGGCGCCGAGCGCCAGCAGCGCTTGCGCCACGATGTGCTTGGCGTTCAAGCCCGCCTCTTCGTATTGCTTCTCGGGCTTGTCGTGGTCCTGGAATTTGTCGGGGAGGACCATCGGGCGGATCTTCAAGCCGCGGTCGAGCAGGCCGGCATGCGCCAAGTAGTGCAGCACGTGCGCGCCGAAGCCGCCGAGCGCCGCTTCCTCGACCGTGACCAGCACTTCATGCTCGCGCGCGAGGCGGGCGACGAGATCGGTGTCGAGCGGCTTCTGGAAGCGCGCATCGGCCACCGTCGTCGAAAGCCCGCGCGCGGCGAGCTCGTCGGCGGCCTTCAACGCCTCGGCGAGGCGCGTGCCGTAGGAGAGGATCGCGATGGTATTGCCTTCGCGGATGATGCGGCCCTTGCCGATCGGCAGCGGCACGCCCTCTTGCGGCATGTCGACGCCGACGCCTTCGCCGCGCGGATAGCGCACGGCCGAGGGGCGGTCGTTGATCTGCGCCTGGGTCGCGATCATGTGCACGAGCTCGGCCTCGTCGGCCGCGGCCATCAACACGAAGCCGGGGAGGGCGCCGAGATAAGCGCCGTCGAACGAGCCGGCGTGGGTCTGGCCGTCGGCGCCGACCAGGCCCGCGCGGTCCATGCAGAAGCGCACCGGCAATTGCTGGATCGCGATGTCGTGGACGACCTGGTCGTAGGCGCGCTGCAGGAACGTCGAATAGATCGCGCAGAACGGCTTCATGCCGTCGGCGGCGAGCCCGCCCGCGAAGGTGACCGCGTGCTGCTCGGCGATGCCGACGTCGAAGCAGCGCTTCGGGAACTGCTTGGCGAAGAGGTCGAGCCCGGTGCCCGACGGCATCGCGGCGGTGATGGCGACGATCTTCTCGTCCTTCTTCGCTTCCTTGATGAGGGCTTCGGCGAAAACCTTGGTGTAGGTCGGCGCGTTGGCCGGCGACTTCACCTGCTGGCCGGTGATCACGTCGAACTTGTTGACGCCGTGATACTTGTCGGCGGAGCTCTCGGCGGGCGGATAGCCCTTGCCCTTTTGCGTCACGACATGGACGAGGATCGGCCCGCCCTCCTTGTCGTCGCGTACGTTGCGCAGCACCGGGATCAGGTGGTCGAGATTGTGACCGTCGATCGGGCCTACATAGTAGAAGCCGAGCTCCTCGAAGAGCGTGCCGCCAGTGAGCAGGCCGCGCGCATACTCCTCGGCGCGCTCGGCGGCCTTGCGCAGCGGCCGCGGGAATTTCTCGGCGATGATCTTGGTGAGATGGCGGATCGAGCGATAGCTGCGCGAGGATATGAGGCGCGAGAGATAAGCCGAGAGTGCGCCCACCGGGGGCGCGATCGACATATCGTTATCGTTCAAGATGACGATGAGGCGCGAATCCATTGCACCGGCATTGTTCATCGCCTCATAGGCCATGCCGGCGCTCATCGCACCGTCGCCGATCACGCAGATGACGTTGTTCTTCTTGCCCTGGAGATCGCGCGAGACGGCGAAGCCCAGGCCCGACGAGATCGAGGTCGAGCTGTGCGCGGCGCCGAACGCGTCGTACTTGCTCTCCGAGCGCTTTGTGAAGCCGGAGAGGCCGCCGCCCTGCCGCAACGTGCGGATGCGGTCGCGCCGCTCGGTCAGGATCTTGTGCGGGTAGCATTGATGGCCGACGTCCCAGATCAGGATGTCGTCCGGCGTGTTGAAGAGATAGTGGACAGCTGTGGTGAGTTCGACGACGCCGAGGCCGGCGCCGAGATGCCCGCCGGTCTTGGAAACGGCGTCGATGGTCTCCGCACGCAGCTCATCGGCGAACTGGCGGAGTTGCTTGATCTCGAGCTTGCGCAGCTCTGCGGGATTGCGCACGCGGTCGAGGAGCGGTGTCTTGCTTTCAGCCAACTCTTTTTCTCCTTCCCGAAGCCCCGACGACGAATCTTCGATTTTCTACGCGCGTTCAGGCCCGCCGCTCTACAACGAACAGAGCGACATTCGAAAGCATTTGAGCTTTGGGTCCGTATAAATCCAGATGCTTGGCCGCTTGTAAAGCCAGGGTCCGAGCCCGTTTGCGCGCACCATCAATGCCTAAGTGCGTGATAAACGTGGCTTTTCCGGCTGCGGCATCTTTGCCCACCTTCTTTCCGACCTCGGCTTCGGTGCCTTCGGCATCGAGCAGATCGTCGGCAATCTGGAAAGCGAGGCCAAGATCCTCGGCATAAGCCGCCAGCGCCTGCCGCGCACGCGCTGTCGCCTGGCCGAGTATCGCGCCGGCCTGGCACGCAAAGGCGATGAGGCGCCCGGTCTTCATCGACTGGAGGCGCGTGATATCTACGAGCGAGAAGCTCTTTCCGCGCTGCTCGGCCTCGAGGTCGAACATCTGGCCGCCCACCATGCCGGTGGCGCCCGCGCCCGAGGCGAGGGCTGCCACCAGCTCCGCACGCACGCCACCGTCTGGATGCGTCTCCGAATGCGCCAGCACTTCGAACGCGAGCGTCAGCAGCGCGTCGCCGGCGAGGATCGCAGTGGCTTCGTCGAATTGCTTGTGCGTGGTCGGCCGGCCGCGGCGGAGGTCGTCGTCGTCCATCGCCGGCAGATCGTCGTGCACGAGCGAGTAGCAATGCACGAACTCGATCGCCGCCGCGGCGCGCAACGCGCGCGGGCGCGGCACATCGAACAGCTTGGCGCTCTCGAGCACGAGAAACGGGCGCAGCCGCTTGCCGCCGTTCAAGCACGCATAGCGCATCGCGTCGTAGACACGCTTCTCGTGCCCGTCGCCGCGCGGGATCAAGCGGTCGAGCTCGGCCTCGATCGCCAAAGCGGCCTCGGCCATGGCGGATTTCAGCGCATCCATCGGAAGCGGCGATTCCGGCATCGGGCGATATGCGGGGCTAGTTGCGGGCAAAGGGCTCGGTCGCGGGCTTGCCGTCCGGCCCGATCACGATCTTCTCGACCTTGGCCTGGGCCTCGCGCAGCTTCTGCTCGCAATGCCGCTTCAGGAGCGCGCCGCGCTCATAGGCGCGGATCGAATCCTCGAGCTTGCCGCGCCCCTCTTCGAGCGCGCGCACGATCTTCTCGAGTTCGGCCAGCGCCTCCTCGAAGCTCAGCTTGGCGATGTCGGGCGGCAGTGCCTCTTCCGCCATCCGGGGATCCCCTCAAGGTGCAAACGGGCCTTAAAGCACGGTGGGGCGCTCATGGGCAAGGCGGCCAGCGGCGAAAGGCCACCCGGTCTGTGAGCCGGGCCGGGCAACGAGCGGAGACGCCGAAAGGTCCGCATCGTTGAATTAACCGACTCACAGAGGTTAGCCATGATGGACATGAGCCAAATGTCGATGGGTATGGGCATCGGAATGGGCGTGCTCTACCTCGCGCTTCTCGTCCTCGTCGGCCTCGGGATTGCAGCCCTGATCAAGTACCTGCGTTCGTAGTCGATCCGCGGCTTCGCGGCATCACGACTAGTATTCTTGGCGCGGGTCACGATCCTTTGATTCCGATCGACCCTGAACGGTCGTAATGTGCTATGCAATGCCGATGTTCCGCCGCGCCCTCGCTCTATTCCTCGCCGCCGTGCTCGTTTTAGGCTGGACGGGCGCGATCGCTGCGACCGGCTGCGGCGCACCCACGGGTAAGGCGGCGTCCTCGCTCTCCGCGCTGCCCGGCGGATGCGGCACCTGCGAGGAAGACGAGAACAAGAGCCAGCCGCTGCAAGGCTGCGCCGTACTGGCCTGCACGGCCGGCTGCGTTTCCGGACCCAGCACGGCGGCCGAGGCAGCGCCCGGCCTGCGGCTCGTTGCGGCAGCGGAGAAGGCCGTGCCGGCGCCGCACGATTCGCTGCTCGCGCGCGCGATTCCGCCCGACCACCCGCCACCCCGCTGATCCCACTCCGGCAAGCACGCCGCGTGACGCAGGTCTCGCGGCGGCTTGAGCGCGCGCGCATCGGCGTGCGTGCCCTCGAACGGCCTCGGTTGCTGCCGCCCTCGCGCGCCGGCACGCCCGACCGGAGTTGGAATCATGAAAAAGTTTCCGTTTCGCCTCACCGCCTACGTTGCCGTGCTCGCGATCGGCATCGCCGCCGGCGCCGCCGCGGTCGAGCATCTGCGCCCGTTGTTCACGGGGACGCGGACCGCAGCCGCGGCACCGCCCGAGACCGCGCCGCCCGACAAGGGCAAGCGGCGCATCCTCTACTACAAGAATCCGATGGGTCATCCGGACACGTCACCGGTGCCCAAGAAGGATTCGATGGGGATGGACTACATCCCCGTCTACGAGGGCGAGGAGGACGATGCCGGCGCGATCAAGGTCAGCGCCGACCGCATCCAGAAGCTCGGCGTGCGCACCGAGGCGGCCCAGTTGCGCCCGCTCGCGCGCACGATTCGCGCCACCGGCACGGTGCAGATCGACGAGGCGCGCCAGGTGGTGATCGCTCCGCGTTTCGACGGCTACATCGAGAAGCTCCTCGTCGCGCGCACCGGCGACACGGTGAGGAAGGGCCAGGCGCTGGCCGAGCTCTACAGCTTCGATCTCCATCGCGTGCAGGTCGAGCACTTCAATCTCGGGCCGCGGCCGATACGCACCGGGCCGAGCCAGGAGCTGGGCCCGCTCTACCGCCTGCGCAATCTCGGCATCGCCGAGGAGGACCTCGAGCGCATCCAGAAACAGGGCCGCGCCAGCCGCACCGTGCCGCTGCGCGCGCCGATCGCCGGCGTGGTGCTGGAGAAGAAGGCGGTGGAGGGCATGCGCGCCGCGCCGGGCGAGCTCTTGTTCCGCATCGCCGATCTCTCGACGGTGTGGATGATCGCCGAGGTGTTCGAGCAGGACCTCGCCGAGATCGCGCCCGGGCAGACGGTCGAGGCGACGTTGCTCGCCTATCCGGGCCGGCGCTTCCCGGGCAAGGTGACGTTCGTCTATCCGACGATCACCGCCGCCACGCGCACGGCGCGCGTGCGCATCGAGCTGCCGAACCCCGACGGCGCGCTCATGCCCGACATGTATGGCACGGTCGCCGTCGCCTCCGGCGCGGCGCGCGCACTCACGGTTCCCGACAGCGCCGTGATCGACAGCGGCACGCGCCGCGTCGTCATCGTCGAGAAGGGCGAGGGCCGCTTCGAGCCGCGCGAGATCAAGACCGGGCGGCGCGGCGACGGCCATGTCGCCGTGCTCGAAGGTTTGAGCGAAGGCGAGCGCGTCGTCGTCGCCGCCAACTTCCTCATCGACGCCGAGAGCAATCTCAAATCGGCGCTGCGCGGGCTCGCCAAGGACAAGCAGGCCAAGGCCGGCGAGGAGCAGAAGCCGTGATCGCCGCGCTCATCCGCTGGTCCGCGCGCAACCTGTTCCTCACGCTGTTCGCCGCCGGCGTGGCGCTGGCGGCGGGCGGCTACGCGCTCTCGCGCATCCCGCTCGATGCGGTGCCCGACCTCTCCGACACGCAGGTCATCGTCTACACCGAGTATCCGGGCCAGGCGCCGCAGGTGGTCGAAGACCAGGTCACCTATCCGCTCGCGACCGCGCTGCTCGCCGTGCCGCGCTCGCGCGTGGTGCGCGGCTTCTCCTATTTCGGCGTTTCGTTCGTCTACGTGATCTTCGAGGAGGGCACCGACATCTATTGGGCGCGCAGCCGCGTGCTCGAATATCTCAACACCGCCACCGGCAAGCTGCCGAAGGGCGTCACGCCCTCGCTCGGGCCCGATGCCACCGGCGTGGGCTGGGTCTTCCAATACGTGGTGCAAGGCGCGCAGCGCAGCCTGGCCGAACTCCGCACCGTGCAGGATTGGTACGTGCGCTACGGCCTCGCCAAGGCCGAAGGCGTCGCCGAGATCGCGAGCGTCGGCGGCTTCGTGCGCCAGTTCCAGGTGACGGTGAACCCGCGCGCGCTGCAGGCGCAGGGCCTCTCGCTGATGAAGGTCGTCCAGGCCGTGCGCCAGGCCGGCACCGATTTCGGCGGGCGCACGGTCGAGCTGGCCGAGACCGAATTCGTGGTGCGCGGGCGCGGCTACATCCGCAACCCCGCCGACCTCGAGGACATCGTGCTGAAGACCGAACGCGGCACGCCAGTGCTGCTCAAGAACGTGGCCCGCGTCGAGTTCGGGCCCGACGAGCGGCGCGGCATCGCCGAGCTCAACGGCGAGGGCGAGGCCGTGAGCGGCATCGCCGTGCAGCGCTTCGGCCAGAACGCGCTCGGCGTGATCCGCAGCGTCAAGGCGCGCATCGCCGAGATCGCGGCGAGCCTGCCCGAGGGCGTCAAGATCGTCCCGGTCTACGACCGCTCCGATCTCATCAAGCGCGCGATCGACACGCTGTCGTGGACGCTGCTCGAGGAATTCCTCGTCGTGGCGCTGGTCTGCGCGATCTTCCTGTTCCATGCACGGAGTGCCCTTGTCGCCATCGCCGTGCTGCCGGTGGGCCTCCTGATCGCGATCGCGCTGATGGATGTGTTCAGCATCGGCTCGAACATCATGAGCCTCGGCGGCCTCGCGATCGCGATCGGCGCCATGGTCGATGCAGCGATCGTGATGATCGAGAACGCGCACAAGCACATCGAGCGCAATCCCGATGCGCCGCGCACGCGCGTGCTCATCGACGCGGCGGCAGAGGTGGGTCCATCGCTGTTCTTCAGCCTGCTCATCGTCACGGTCTCGTTCCTGCCGATCTTCGCGCTCGAGGCGCAGGAGGGTCGCCTGTTCAAGCCGCTGGCCTGGACCAAGACCTTCGCCATGGCCGCGGCGTCGCTGTTGTCGGTGACGCTCGTTCCCGCGCTGATGGTGCTGTTCATCCGCGGCAAGATCCGGCCCGAGGCGCAGAACCCCATAAACCGCGCGCTGTTGGCGCTCTATCGCCCGGTGATCGGCGTCGTGCTGCGCTGGAAAGGCCTGACCCTCGTCGCGGCCGCTACCGTTGCCGGCGTCACGGTGCTGCCGGTCCTGCGCCTCGGCTCGGAGTTCATGCCCAATCTCAACGAGGGCACGCTCATGTACATGCCGGTGTCACTGCCCGGCCTCTCGGTGACGAAGGCGGCGGAGCTGGTGCAGCTCCAGAACAAGATTCTGAAGTCCTTCCCCGAGGTGGAGTCGGTGCTCGGCAAGGCCGGGCGCGCCAACAGCGCCACCGATCCGGCCCCGGTCGAGATGTTCGAGACGATCGTGAACTTGAAGCCGAAGTCGCAGTGGCGCAGCGGCGTCACGGTCGACAGCCTCATGGCCGAGATGGACCGCGCGCTGCGCCTGCCGGGAATCACGAACGCGTTCACGATGCCGATCAAGGCGCGCATCGACATGCTCGCGACCGGCATCAGGACGCCGCTCGGCATCAAGCTGTTCGGCCCGGACCTCGCCAACCTCGAGCGGCTCGCACGCCAAGTCGAGCAGGTGGTGCGCAGGGTGCCGGGCACGCGCAGCGCTTATTCCGAGCGCGTGCTCGGCGGCTACTATCTCAACATCGAGCCCGACCGCGCCGCGCTCGCGCGCTATGGGCTTACCATCGGCGAGCTGCAGGACACGGTGGCGGCCGCGCTCGGCGGCGAGACGGTTTCGACCGCCGTGCAGGGGCGCGAGCGCTACGCGGTTGCCGTGCGCTATCCGCGCGAGCTTCGCGACAGCCCCGAGGCGATTGCCGAGAACGTGCTGGTGCCGATGCCCGAAGGCGGCATGATCCCGCTGGGGCAGGTGGCGAAGCTCACGCGCAGCCAGGGCCCGGCGATGGTGCGCACCGAAAACGCCCAGCTCGCCGTCTATATCTTCGTCGACATCGAAGGCCGCGACATCGGCGGCTATGTCGCCGAGGCGCAGCGCAAGATCGCGGCCGAGGTGAACATGCCGGCGGGCTATCGTGCCGTATGGAGCGGCCAGTTCGAATATCTTGAACGGGCGGAAGCCCGCCTTGCCATCGTGGTGCCGGTGACGCTCGCTGTCGTCTTCCTGCTGCTCTATCTCAACTTCCGGCGCATGACCGAGACGCTGATGGTGATGCTCTCGCTGCCCTTCGCGTTGGCGGGCGGCGTCTGGCTCACCTATTGGCTCGGCTTCAACCTGAGCGTCGCCGTGGCCGTAGGCTTCATCGCGCTGGCCGGGCTCGCGGCCCAGACTGGCGTCGTGATGCTGCTCTATCTCGACAACGCGCTGGCCGAGGAAAGGGCGCGCGCACAGGCCGAAGGCCGCGCGCTCACCCGCGCCGATCTCCGCCACGCCGTCATCGCCGGCGCGGTCGAGCGCTTGCGCCCGAAAGTCATGACCGTCGCCGCGATCATGGCCGGGCTGCTTCCGCTGATGTGGAGCGAGGGCACCGGCTCGGAGGTGATGCGCCGCATCGCGGTGCCGATGGTGGGCGGCATGATCTCCTCGGCGCTGCTGACGCTCGTCGTGATCCCGGCGCTCTACACGGCCGTGAAGACGTGGCAACTGAAATTGCGACGGTAGGGCTCGGGGACCGCGCGCCTCCGGGCGCGCCTCTCACGCGCGCGGCGACGAAGGGACGCGGCTGGAGCCGCGCGGTCCCAACTCACGCCGCCATCAGCGCGCGCACATGCGCGGCGGCGCTGGCGGCGAGCGCCACGTTGTTGAACAGGCAGAA
>SBBV01000239.1 GCA_005240015.1 Candidatus Odyssella thessalonicensis
AAAGGGGTCCTGCCCCCCTTTTGCCCCTTTTTGTAACCGGTCAGCGCCTGAGGCCGTTGGTTTCAGTTTGTCACTCCCGTGACAGCGACGCGAGAGCGGGGACCCAAGCAGCGGTGCCGCAGGACGTGCGTTCGCGTTGCGTGCAGGTTGGCAGGGGTATGGGTCCGCGCTTTCGCGGGGGACGACAGGGTATTTCTGGGTCGCCAATCCGTGGATAGGTGAAAGAAAATGGGGCCAGACTCTTTTTTTTTGAGCGAGACGCCTCGTCACGTTCGTCTCGAACGAAGCGGCCCGCTCACGCGAGCGGGCCGCTTCAGTTGCATGCACTGGGTCCGGTGCGTCAGTAGGTGCAGACGCGGCCGGAGAAGCTGTCCCAGTAGCAGTAGCCCGGCCCATAGTAGTAGGGCGGCGGTGCGTAATAGTAGGCCGGCGGCCCCACATCGATGCCGAAGCGGAAGCCCACGTCGGCATTGGCGGCAGCCGGGATGGCCGCGAGGCCGGCGCCGATGAGTGCCGGCGCCAACACGATCTTCAGGATGCTGCGCATGGCTCTCTCCATCTTGCAGCGGCTCCCCTTTACTTAATCAACGAGCGAGCGGTCCGCTTGGCGCTCACGCCCAATCACGGCCTAGCGATTGCAACGAACTTTTGAGCAATCGGCGTAACGCAATCTTCTCGGCGGGCCGCTAGGTTGCGGCTTCGGGTGAAACGAAGGCCGCTCGAGGAGCCAGGATGAAGTCTCGCAAGCGCACGGGCCGCGCCACGATTGTCGACGACGCGTTGACCGCGATCCTCTTGACCGTCGCGTTCATCGCCGCGCTCGAGGTCCTTGTCCCGCTCTAGTCCCCGGACTCGCAAGTCGCTGAGCCGCCATCCATCCTCGCCATCCTGAGCGGAGCGAAGGATCTCTCGCCCACGAGTCCCCGCGCTGGCCGCGGCGCACTGCTCCACGTGCTAGAGATCCTTCGCTTCGCTCAGGATGACGCGGCTTTTCCGGACGCAACGGCTCGCGTGGCGGCGCCTACTTTGACGGCGTTCCGAAATGCGTGCGGCGGCCGAATTGGGGGCGCGGGCGCTCGGCGGTGCCCCGCGTTTCGCCGGCTTCGAGCGCCTGCAGCACCGTGCGCAGCTTCGCGGCCACGTCCGGCAGCAGCGCCTGGAACGCGATGCCCGCCATATCGCCGCGGCACCAGACGACCGAGGCCTCGATCGGCCCGACGCGGTCGTCGAGCAGCGTGATGCGCGTCCGCGGCGCGATCGGCTGCGCGAGCCGGATGCGCGCCCCGCTGCGCGAGACGTCGACGATCGTGCAGGGCCGCCGTGTATCGCCTTGCAGCAGCGTCGTCTGCCACTGAATGGCCATGCGTCGCGTGCGTCGGTTCAGCCCGGGTTCCATGGCTCGCATTCTCGCAGCATCGGGCGAACAAGCGAATAGGAAGGACTTCCGGTTAACGGCGCCGGCGCGGGCTCCCTCGCGGCCGCACTGCCCCGAAATGAAAAGCCCCGCGCGTGATCGCAGCGGGGGCTTCTCGCGGCGCCGACTTTCCCGTAGCACGCCGCCTGTTCGGTGAGGCGAACCTACGCGAAGCTCCGGCCGCGCGCATTTCTGCATCCGGCCTAGGCCGAACGGCAGATCCCGTGCGTTCTCAAGCCCGTGGGGCGGTGGCAAGGGGAAGAGAACAGGAGTCGGGGAGCCGCGGAGAAGAAAGGCCACCACGAAGACACCAAGACGCGAAGCGAGGATTCTTGTGCGCCGTCGGCGCGCAGATCCTTTCTTCTTCGTGCCTTCGTGTCTTCGTGGCGCTCTTCTCTCCGCTCAACGGCGGTCGCGGGTGATGCAATAGCCGCTGGGCGGGATGCTGTCGCACCACGCGGCGTGGCCGGCGAGCGCCGGATCGCGCTGGAAACGCGCGCCTGGGGGCGGCCCGGCATCGATCACGACGCAGCGGCCGCCGCTGCGCAGCACCAGCTGGACCAGCGCGTGATCCGGGTAGGCCGAGTGGAAGGCGGGGCCGACCGGCCGGCCTTGCGCGTCGTAGCACTGGCTCATGGCGGCGGCCGGCTGTCCCAATGCCGTCGCGCCCAACACCATCCCGGCGATTGCGATCTTGCGCATGCGGATCCTCCCAGAAGGTCGCTCATCCTATGAGGAGCTACGGCGCGCGTCTAACCCGCCTCCCCGGCGGCTGGAAAAGCGGTCCGAAAAAGGGGTCAGACCGCTTTTTCAATGACGCCGGTTGCGGGGCGGCGTCTCCGCCTCGAGCTCGCCGATGATGTCGGCGATGCGCGACCAGGCGGCGGCGCGCTCGGCTTCGCCGCAGTTGCGCATGTTGCTCGCCCGCAAGAGCGCGCGCAGGCGCGCATACTCGCCGTATTCGGCGATGATCGTGGCGGCCAGCCGGTAGAGCATCTCCTCGCTGCGCGTCATCTCGCGCAAACGCGCGGCGACGCGCTTCTGTTCCGCACCGCCGATTTGCGAATGGACGGAGCGGCATGCTGCACGGCAAACATGTTGATTCGCCGAGCAAAAAAGGGGTCTGACCCCTTCTTCCGCTTAGCGCGATTTCCGGCGCTGCGCTTTCCGCGCCAGCGATTTCTTGAGCGCGTCGAGGAGTGCCGGGCGCTCGGGCGCGGCCGCGGCCGGCTTCTTCGGCGCGCGCCGCTTCTTGGGCTTCTTGTCCGCGAGCGTGCGGCTCCTGAGATGCTCGCCCGCGCCGGGCTCGCTTTGATGGCGGATACGCACGAAGCGCGGATGGCGCAGCACCCCCTCGCGCGTGATCTCGGTGAAGCGGACCTGGATCACGTAGTCGGGACGCACCCAGCGCGCGCCGCGCTCGAGCTCCCACGGCACCTTGGCGAAGGGCGCCACCTCGGTCTCGATCGGCTTCAGCATCGCGGCGATCTTCTCGCCGAGCGCGCGGTCGAAACC
>SBBV01000217.1 GCA_005240015.1 Candidatus Odyssella thessalonicensis
AGATCGAGCGCCCTCGTGCCCGCGCGCAGCAGCCCGAGCGCTTCGAGCCGCGCGAAGAACGCGTCGGGAAAGCCGGCGCGGAAGCGCGCGTAATCGTCGGCGGTCCTGCCGAAATCGATCTTCATCCGGCGCGCGCCTGGAGGCGGCGCCAGCGGCGCCGGCTCCAGCGGTAGACGAGCGGCGCCACCACGCCCTCGTAGAGCAGCCAGGCGAGCGGCCGCACCAGCGGGAAGGCCACGAGCGCCGCCGCGCAGCGATAGCGCGGCAGCACGCGCCAGATCGCGACGAACACGTCGATGCCGCGGATGAGATTGCCGTGCGCATCGACCGCGTGCAGGCGGCGCATCGCGGTGTCGAAGTCGATGTTGTGGCGCCGGAACAGCTCGGGCGCGGTGTTGATGTCGTTCCAGCCGAGCGGCAGCGTCTGCTTGTCGGCAAAATGCCGATTCGCGATGCGCTGATAGTGCTCCATCTCGGCGCGGCAGACCGGGCACGCGCCGTTGTAGCAGACGGTGAGCGTCACGGGATCGGTCATGGCGGCCTCCGCTCAATAGACTTGGCGCGCCCGATAGCCGGGGGCAAGCGCCGCGCGGCGGGCCGCGCGCCCGCGCGTGGTGCTCATCGCGACCTGCCCTCCGCCGCCGACTCCCGGCCACGTGCCTCGCGGCCGCGGAAATCGCGGGCGCGGAACGCTTTTCGCAGGCGGTGGAGCGCGTGCGCGAGGCCGCTGTCGCAGACCGCGTGCGCGATCGCGCTGAATCCGGGCGAGGCGATGAGGCGCCCGAGCCGGCGATAGCCGGGCAGCGCGCTCCACAAGAGCGCAAACGCGTCGGCGCCGGCGAGCAAGGTGCCGTCGGGGTCGAGCACGTGGAGGCGGCGGCGCGCCTCCTCGGGCCCGATGCCGAATTCGGCGAGCGCGTCGGGCTCGGCGGCGACGTCGCGCCACGCGATCGCGAGCTCGGCGCGGCGCGCCTCCATCTTGTAGATCGCGATGCGCGCGCGGCAGATCGAGCAGCTGCCGTCGTAGAACACGGTGAGCAGCACGGGCGGCGTTGCGGCCTTGGCCATGGGATCCTCCTCACGATGCGGATGTCGATGCGCTCGCGCGCGGGTTCGGGTGCGGCAGCCTCCAGGCACGCGGCACGGCCTCGAGCGCGGCGGCGCGGCGCGGCGTCACCGGCCGCTCGATCAGCGCCGCGATGCCGGCGATATCGAGCAGCAGCGCGCGCCAGCGATAGCCGGGCAGCTCGCGCCAGAGCGCCACGCGCGCATCGAGCCCGATGCGCAAGCGGCCGAGCCGGTCGACGACGGCGATCCCGCGCTTGGCTGCCGCGCGGCCGAGGCCGAACAGCGAGAGCGCGTCGGGATAGCGCGCCAGATCGCGCCAGAGCACGTCGCGGCGCGCCGGATGCAGCGCCGCGCGATAGCGCGCGGCGCGCGCGGCCGCCGCCGGCGCCGCGCCGTCGAAGAAAACCGTGAGTGCGGTCGGCGGATAGTCGCGCACGAGGTCGCTGACGAAGCGGGTCATGGGTCGCCTCCGTTCGTAGGAGAACACGAAGCTCTCAGTCATTTCAGAAACGAGTGAAACAGCCGGCCAAAAAATTTTCCGCGGCTGCGCGCGCGGCATCGGCGACGCCGGGCGGCGGGGAAGCGCAACGGCGACGCGGCGCCGCATCATCCGCCTCGCGCACGCCGCTTGCCCGCGACGCGGGCGCGCGGCACGAAGCGCGCGACGCGGCCGCCCATCCTCATGAGGCCGACCAGCACGGGCCGCGGCAGGCCCTTCACCTGGTCGTACCAGAGCGAGAGCGTCTCCAGGAATTCGAGCAGGCCCTCGATGCGCTGGCGCGTCTCGGCCGCGGTCTGGCCGTCGGCGGCGGCCTCCATCGCGCAGGCGCGCAGGATGCTGAGCGTGGGATCGATCTCGCGCTTCTTCCGCTCCTCGACGATGCGCGTGAGGATCTCCCAATTGTCGCGCAGCGCCTCGAAATGGTCGCGCCGGTCGCCGCGCACCGGCGTGCGCTGCACGAGCCCCCAGGCGAGCAGCTCCTTCAAGCTCATGCTGACGTTGGAGCGCGCGATCGCGAGCGTGTCGGCGATCTCCTCGGCGGTGAGCGGACGCGGCGCCAGGTAGAGCAGCGCGTGGATCTGCGCCACCGAGCGGTTGACGCTCCAGCGCGCGCCCATCTCGCCCCAGTGGAGGACATAGCGCTCCATGGCCGGCGTCAGCCGCATCGCCTGATCCCGTAACGGGTTTCAGTAATTTCTGAAATCTTCGTTTTCGCCGCCGGCGAAGTCAAGGCGCGCCGGTGCGGCGCGGCGCTTCAGCGCAGGGCCAGGTGGTAGATGGCGCCGAGCGCCGCGGCGGCGGCGAGGGTCAAGAGCATGCCCACCTTGAAGCGCAGCATCGCGACGAGGGCCGCGGCGGCCAGGACCAGCGACGCCCACTCGATGCTCGCCAGTTCCGGCAGGTAGAGCCGAAGGCCGTGCCAGCGCAGCGTCTCCACCTTCGCGAACACCACGTTGAGCGCGAACCAGACCGTGAGATTGAGCACGACGCCCACCACGGCCGCCGTGATGCCCGAAAGCGCGGCCGAGAAACCCTGGAGCCCGCGCGTGCGCTCGACATAGGGGGCGCCGGCGAAGATGAAGAGGAACGACGGCACGAACGTCACCCACACGGTCAAGGCAGCGCCGAGCGTGCCGGCGAAATAGGGGTTCAAGCCGAGCGGATGGCGAAAGCCGGCGAGAAAGCCCACATATTCGAGCACGAGGATCAGCGGGCCCGGCGTCGTCTCGGCGAGGCCCAAGCCATCGAGCATTTCGCCGGGGCTGAGCCAGCCATAGGTCGCGACCGCCTCCTGCGCCACATAGGCGAGCACGGCGTAGGCACCGCCGAACGTGACGACCGCCATCGTGCTGAAGAACTTGCCGATCTCGGTGAACGGGTTGCTCCAGCCGAGCGCCGCCCATACCGCGGCCACCGGGGCGAGCCACACCGCGAGCCAGATGAGGATCGTCGCGACCGTCGACGCGGCGGAGACGGGCGCCCGCGCATCGTGCGCGAGCTCGGCCGCGCGCGGCGCATCGGCCCCCGCCGCGCCGTGCGGCTTCACGACCGTGAAGCGCTCCGGCCGCCAGCGCCCGCCGAGATAGCCGATGATGCCCGCGGCGACGACGATGATCGGGAACGGAATGTCGAGGAAGAAGATGCCGACGAAGGCGGCGGCGGCAATCGCATACATCCAGGCGTTCTTGAGCGCGCGCCGCGAAATTCGCAGCAGCGCCTCTATCACGACCGCGAGCACCGCCGCCTTGATGCCGAAGAAGAGGGCCTCCACCAGCGGCACTTTCTGGAAGCCGGCGTAGATCGCGCTGAGCGCGAGGATCACGATCGCGCCCGGCACCACGAAAAGGATTCCTGCGGCAAGGCCGCCCGCGGTCCGGTGCAGCATCCAGCCGACATAGGTGGCGAGCTGCTGCGCCTCGGGCCCGGGTAGCACCATGCAGTAATTGAGCGCGTGCAAAAAGCGCGCCTCGCCGATCCACTTCTTCTCGTCGACGAGGATGCGATGCATCAGCGCGATCTGGCCAGCGGGGCCGCCGAAGCTCAGGAATCCGATCTTGAGCCATACCAGGAACGCCTCGCGGAAGCTCACGCGCTGCGCCGCGTCGCCGACCGGAGTGATCCTCGCCTCGTTCATCGCGCCCGTCATGCTGGCCACTCTATAGGCCGCGGGCGAATCCGGCGCCAGCCAAGCGCGTTCAACGGTGGTTGAGGCGAATTGAGGTGCGGCCTCGGGGAGGCTCCGTGGCGGCGCGGAGTTACGCCGCCGTCTTCGGCGCCTGCACCAGCGCCGGCGCTGGCGCGAATTCGGGCAGCGTGAAGACCTCGGGCGGCGCCATCAGCCCCTTCACCGAGTGCTTGCCGAGCGAGATCACCGAGCGGTTCGCCTCGCGCACGACATGGGCGAAGGCCGCCGACATCACCACCGGCGCGCCGAGCTTCGCCGCCACCGCCTCGATCCGGACCGTGAGGTTCACGGCCGGCCCGATGCAGGTGAAATCGAGCCGCGTGGCCGAGCCGATATTGCCGTAGGTGACGACGCCGACATGGAGCGCCACATTGAAGCGCAGCAGCGACGCGCCCGCCGCCGCGCGCGCCGTGTTGAGCTTCCCGACCGCCGCGTGGGCGTCGATCGCGGCCTCGAGCGCCTGGCGGCAGGCATAGTGGCGGAACGCGACGTCCTCGACCGGGAAGATCGCGAGCAAGCCGTCGCCGAGGAACTTCAGGATCTGGCCGCCATGGCTGTCGATGGCGCCGGCGAGCGCGTCGAAGAACTGGTTGAGCGCCGCGATCACCTCGCTCGTGGGCCGCAGATCGGAGAGCGCCGTGAAGCCGCGCAGATCGGCGAACCAGATCACGGCGTCGATGCGCTCGCCCTGGCCGCGGCTGATCGAGCCGGCGAGGATGCGCCGGCTCGCGAGCCGACCCACATAGGTATCGAGCACGGCCTCGGCGATGCGGCGCCCCCAATGGATCTCGAACACCATCGCCACCAGCGGCAACTCGGCCTGCACCAGCGCGATGTCGGCGGCGGTGAAGCCGCGCGGCTTGCGCGTCGTCAGGGTCAAGACGTTGCGCTCGCCATTGCCGAAGGCCACGGCGAATGCCACGTAGTCGGTGAAGCCCTCGGCGCGCAGCTCGTTGAAGAACGGGAACTCGCGCGACGCCCGGGGTCCCGTAAGCCGCGCGTGCAGGAGATCGGCGCCGTCATGGATGCGCTTGATCGGCGAGCGCAGATACGCCTCGGCATTGCGCACCGAGCGCTCGCGCAGAATCTCGACCGTGGCCTGCTCGACGCGCCATTCGAACCCCGTCGCGGCCGCCTGCGGATGGATCACGAGCAGGCTGAAGAGGGCGCGCTCGACCGGAACGCCGGCGCGCCGGAATGCGGCGTTGAGGCCGTCGAAAAAGGCCTTGGCGTCGGCCAAGTGCCGGCCTTCTCCCTGGATCCAGTCGGCAATGCTATGCTGTTGTTTTTTCGAAATTCGTGCCACGGCCTTAAGGAACCTTTTGCCACACCGCGCTTGACCCAGGCTTAATCCATCGCCACTTATGGTGCGTTAACCCGCGGCGCAAGCCGCGCCGCCTTAATGTATCTCGCCCAGGACCCATCTCGGGAAGGGAACCGCGCCTCCATGTTCATCCAGACCGAAGAGACGCCGAACCCGCTGACGCTCAAGTTCCTGCCCGGCCGCACCGTGCTCGGCGCGGGCACCGCCGATTTCCCGACCGCGCACGCGGCGGAAGGAAACTCGCCGCTGGCCGAGACGCTGTTCGGCATCGAAGGCGTGGGCGGCGTGTTCCTGGGCCCGGACTTCATCACCGTGACGAAGCGCCCCGACGCCGATTGGCCGGTGATGAAGCCGGCGATCCTCGGCGCGATCATGGAGCACTTCACCGCCAATCGCCCGGTCATCAACAAGCACACCGACAATTCGAGCCAGGCAAGCGACGAAGATGATCCGGTGGTGAGCCAGATCAAGGAGCTGCTCGACACGCGCGTGCGCCCCGCGGTCGCGATGGACGGCGGCGACATCCAGTTCCACGGCTTCGAGAAGGGCGTCGTCTATCTCACGATGAAGGGCTCGTGCTCGGGCTGCCCGAGCTCGACCGCGACGCTCAAGGCCGGCATCGAAAACATGCTGCGCCACTACATCCCCGAGGTCACCGAGGTCCGCGCCGTCTACTGACGGCGCGGTTTTCGTTTTGCGCTGCACGCCGCTCGGCGATGCGCGGCACGCTCTTGACGTATAACGACCTATCGGTGGCCGGAACCGGAGACCCTGCCACTCGTTGTTGAGTCCGCATCTCGAGGGGGTCAAACCACTAGAGGCTCAGCCTGAGGATGAAGAAACACTCAACGGTCGCGCTCGCCCGGGCGCGGCTGCGCGCAGATGGCAAGCGCGCGGCGGACCAGCCCGGCGTGCAGCGCAACGCAGTGTGGGCGGCATTCTCGCTTTCCGTCTTGGCCGCCGCGGGCGCCTTCGGCGCCGGCTACGATCCCTTCCGCAACGCGCTCGAGGACCGCTACGGTCTCTCGATCTTCGTGCGCATGACCGACGAGAACACGTTCGAGCGGCCCGACCCCAAGGCGCCGCCGCCGGTGGCATTGCTGTTCCTCGACAATTCGGTGAAGCGCGTCTCGGCCGTGTTCGACACGCAGGAATACAACCTCGCCGCCGTGCGCCGCGGCGCGCGCGTGCCGCGCGTGTTCGTGGCGACGCTGCCGCAGGACATCGACCAGCTGCGCACGGTGCAGGACAAGCGCAACACCTTCATCCGCACGCTGTTGCCGATGATCCTCGGCGTCAACGAGCGCATCGCAGCCGAGCGGCGCTATCTCATCGACCTGCGCCGCCGCGTCG
>SBBV01000265.1 GCA_005240015.1 Candidatus Odyssella thessalonicensis
GACCGCGTCTACGCCGTGAACCTCAAAGCGGCGATGTTCCTGGCGCAGGCCGTGGCCAAGGCGCAGATCGCCGCCGGGCGCGGCGGCAAGCAGATGCACCTTCTCTCGGTGCGCGCCCAGCTGGCGCTGCGCGACCGCGGCTACTCCGCCTATGCCAGCACGAAGGGCGGGCTGGTGATGCTGATCAAGCAGCACGCGATGGAGCTGGCACCGCATGGCATCACCGTCAACGGCATCGCGCCCACCTTCGTCTACACCGAGATGATCCGCCACGTGATGGAGAACCCGCGTTTTCGCCGCGAGCTCGACCGCCGGATTCCGCTGGGGCGCATCGCCGACCCCAAGGACGTGGTCGGCGCGGCGCTGTTCTTCGCGGCGCCGGCGTCCGACTTCGTCACCGGGCAGATCCTCTACGTCGACGGCGGAATCACCGCGAGCCAGTGAGGTTCGCACCGATGCCCGGCAGCAGCCAGCCCGATTATCAATAGCATGATTGACGGTACACCGCGGCCGCTGCCAAGCCCCAAGCTTCTGGGCTGCCCATCGGCGGGCTTGTGCTCAATAATATTGTTGATAATGCGGCTGGCCCTCCCCGGCCGCACAGGGGCCCGGCCTCCCGGCGAAGCGACGGAACCGGCGCGCGTTTCGATCGCTACCTAAGAACGGCGGATTGGCGATGCCTGCGCCGCCCCGAATCGTTGCGCAACGTAGGAGGAAGCGACGTGGCAAGACGGTATTCACGAGGCGCGGGCAAGACCGTGCGGCGCGAAATGCGCAAGTTCAAACGCGGCACGCTCCAGAGCGGCAAGGGCGGCCGCGGCGGAAGGGTGAAGAGCCGCAAACAGGCCATCGCGATCGGGCTCTCCGAGGCGCGTCGCGAGGGCAAGAAGGTTCCCCGCCGCGCGACGGGCCGCCGAACCAAATCGGCACGCGGCGGGCGCAAGGGCGGCCGACGCTCGCGGCGCTAAGCGGATACCCGTTTCCCGGCGAACCGGCTGCGCGTTCGACCGGATCCTGTGAGCCGCTAGCTCGCCGCGCCGACCAGGTGGTCGCGCACCGTGGTCAGATGCTCGATCATGGCCTTGCGCGCGGTTTCGGCATCGCGCTCGCGCAGCGCGGTGACGATCGTGCTGTGGTGGCGGTTATAGAGGTGGCGCGAGGCCGGCGTCACGGTCCGCTGCTTCAAGCGATGCCAGCGCGGCTGGTTGCGGATGCTGGTGATGGCCTCGCAATAGTCGACGAGCAGGCTGTTCTTGGTGGCGCGGAAGATGGCCAGGTGCAGCGCCGCGTCCCAGTGCTCGAACTCGGCCGTGCCCTTGGCCAGCACGCTCTGGCGCAGCGCCGCCTCGATCGTCGCCAAGTCCTCGCCGCTGGCGCGGGTCGCCGCCAGCGCCGCCGCCTGCGGCTCGATGATGAGCCGCACCTCGATGAGGTCGACCGGGCTCGCATTGCGCATCTTGGCGAGGAGGCCGTCGGCCAGGGCCGGCCGGCTTTCGGCCCGAACGAAGGTCCCGCGCCCGACCTGGCGTACGATGAGGCCCCGCTGCTCGAGCGCCGAAAGGGCTTGGCGGAGCGTGTTCCGCGCCAGCCCATGTTCGGCCGCGAGGCGCCGCTCCGGCGGCAGGCGGTAGCCGTCAGCCCATTCGCCGGATTCGATCTTGGAGGAAAGGTCCAGAGCGACCTTCTGCACCGAATCGCGCATACGCCACCCTCTTGAGCCAATATTGAACCAATGTTCGGAGTGGTTCAAGCGGCGTTCGAGAGATACATCAGAGTGCCGTTGGAAATTGACTCAAATTGCGCCGGCGGCCCATAATCGACCCCAAGAAGAATTGGTTCTAATTGGTTCAAGCTCTAGGGAGGAGCGGTGCGGCTCGCGGCTTCCAGCCGGGCCGGGCGCCGGGTTAGCGGTCCGTCAGCCGCTAACCCCGGCCGCTCAGCCCCCCGCGGCGGCAAGTCTGGCACGGCGGCGGCTCGCCCCTGTTGCAGGGGCGCGGTCCCGTGAGCACCCAGATCGTCGAGCGCATGGCGGTCGAGATCGACGGCTCGGGCGAGCCGATGATCATGGTCCATGGGCTCGGCGGCTCGTCCAACGTCTTCCAGCCCCAGCTCAAGACCCTGAGCGCCCGCTTCCGGGTGATCCGGCCGGACCTCCCGGGCTCGGGCCGCTCGCCGGCCGACGGCCAAGCCTCGATCGCCGGCTTCGTCGAGGCGATGGTGCGCCTGGCGCGGGTGCTCGGCGCCGAGAAGGCGCACTGGGTCGGCCATTCGATGGGCACCATCGTCTGCCAGCACGTGGCGGCCGAGCATCCCTCGATGGTCCGGAGCCTCGCGCTGTTCGGCCCGCTGCTGGCGCCGCCCGACGCCAACCGCCAGGCGCTCAAGGCCCGCGCCAGCCAGGCGCGCAGCGAGGGTATGGCCCTCATCGCCGAAGAGATCGCCGAAGGCGCCACCTCGGCCGACACCAAGGCCAACCAGCCGGTGGTGGCGGCGTTCGTGCGCGAGCTCGTGATGCGCCAGCCGCCCGAAGGCTATGCCCAGAGCTGCGAGGCGCTGGCCGCCGCCACGCCCGCCGACATCGAGCGCATCCGCGTGCCGACGCTGCTCGTCACCGGCGACGAGGATGCGATCGCGCCGCCGGGCAATGTGCGCGCGATGCAGGCGCGCATCAGCGGCGCGCGCGTGACCGTGTTCAACCGCTGCGGCCACTGGACGACGCTCGAGCGCGCCGTCGAATGCAACGCGGCTTTCCGCGAATTCTACACCGGACGATTCTAGGCGAGGCGGCTCATGGCCAATATCCTCTTCACCAACGTGCGCATCTTCGACGGCTCGGGTGAACACCCGTTCTCGGGCGAGGTGCTCGTCCAGGGCAACCGCATCCGCCGCGTCGCGCGCGGCACACGGGCGATGCCAACCGGCGGTGTCACGGTCATCGACGGCGCCGGCGCCACGCTGATGCCCGGCATGGTCGAGGCGCACACGCACTTCTCGTGGAACGACCAGCCGAGCCTCTCCTCGATCCAGCGCATGCCCACCGAGGAGCACATCCTCTGGTGCGCGCACATCGCCGAGCGCTACTTGAAGATGGGGTGGACCTCCTGCGCGGGCGCTGCGACCGCCAAGCCGCGCCTCGACGTCGTGATCCGCAACGCGATCGAAGCGGGCCAGATCCCGGGGCCGCGTTATCTCGCGGCGTCGCAGGAGATCACGGTGCCGGGCGGGCTCGGCGACGAGACCCTGCCGCACCTGCCGTTCCCCGAGATCAGTTTCGGCGCGGTGGTGAACGGCGCCGAGGACATGCGCAAGGTCGTGCGCATGTTCCTCAAGTACGGGGTCGACACGATCAAACTGAACCTGTCGGGCGAATACATCGCCGGCATTCCGGCCGAGTTCACGCCGATGACCGACGCCGAGATCGCGGTGGCGGTGGAGGAAGTGCGCATGCGCGGCAAGCGCCTGGCCGCCCACGCGCGCTCGTGCGGCTCGGTCAAGCAGTGCGTGCGCCACGGCATCGACATCATCTACCACGCGAGCTTCACCGACAACGAGGCGCTCGACATGCTCGAGGCCAACAAGGCCAAGCATTTCGTGGCGCCGGGCATCGCGTGGCTCATCAACACGTCTTTCCACGCTGCCGAATGGGGCATCACGCCCGACGCGGCCAAGCAGATGGGCTATCACCGCGAGCTCGAGATCGCCTGCGAGTCGTTGAAGAAGATGGCGAAGCGCGGGATCCGTATCCTGCCCGGCGGCGACTACGGCTTCGCCTGGATCAAGCACGGCACCAACGCCAAGGACCTCGAATATTTCGTGAAGTACCTCGGCTTCACGCCGATGCAGGCGCTGCTCGCGGCGACGAAATACGGCGGCGAGATGATGATGCGCGGCAACGAGCTCGGGCAGGTGAAGGAGGGTTTCCTCGCCGACCTGCTGCTCGTCGACGGCGATCCGCTCACCAACATCGCGGTGCTGCAGGACCCGAGCCGCATCCTCGCCGTGATGAAGGACGGCACCTTCTACAAGGAGCCGGAGCTGCGTGCCGCCGGCGCGCGCCGCGCCGTGTCCGTGGCGTAACGGAGAGCATCATGGCCGCAACGCTGTTCACGAACGCCCGCATCCTCGACGGCTCCGGCGCGCCGCCTTTCAGCGGCGACGTGCTGGTGCAGGGCAATCGCATCCAGCGCATCACCCGCAGCGCGGGCGGTCCCCGCCCGAGCGTCGGCGTCGGCGCGATGAACGCCACCGTGATCAACGCCGCCGGCGCTACGCTGATGCCGGGCATGGTCGAGGCGCACACGCACTTCTCCTGGAACGACTCGGCGACGCTCGACGGCATTCAGCGCATGCCGCTCGAGGAGCACGTGCTGTGGGCGGCCGGCGTCGCCAAGCGCTACCTCGATGCCGGCTGGACCTCCTGCGTCGGCGCCGCCTGCGCCAAGCCCCGGCTCGACGTCGTGATCAGGAACGCGATCAACGAGGGCCTCATCCCCGGCCCGCGCTACATCGCGGCGAGCCAGGAGATCACGGTGGCGGGCGGTCTCGGCGACGAGACGCTGCCGCACATCCCCTATCCCGAATACAGCTTCGGCGTGAACGTCTCCGGCCCCGAGGAAATGCGCAAGGTCGTGCGCATGTTCCTCAAGTACGGCGTCGACTGCATCAAGCTCAATCTCTCGGGCGACAATTTCGTGCCCGGCGCCCCCGCCGACACCACCTGGATGAGCGACGAGGAAGTCGCGATGGCCGCCGCCGAGACCAAGCGCCGCGGGAAGCGCCTCACCGCGCATGCGCGATCCTGCGAATCGTTGAAGCAGTGCGTGCGCCACGGCATCGACATCATCTATCACGCGAGCTTCACCGACGAGGAGGCGCTCGACCTGCTCGAGTCGGTGAAGGACCGCATCTTCGTGGCGCCCGGCATCGCCATTCTGATCGCGATGCTCGAGCACGCATCGCCCTGGGGCATCACGCGCCAGAAAGCGATCGACATGGGCTACGAGATCGAGTTCGCCGCCGCCTGCGAGTCGCTGAAGAAGATGCACCGGCGCGGCATCCGCGTGCTGCCGGGCGGCGACTACGGCTTCGCATTCACGCCCCACTGCGAGAACGCGCGCGACCTCGAGTATTTCGTCAAGTATCTGGGCTTCACGCCGATGGAGGCCATCGTCTCCGCCACCAAGCATGGCGGCGCCATCATGCTCAGGGAGAACGAGCTCGGACAGTTGAAGGAGGGCTATCTCGCCGACCTCTTGCTCGTCGACGGCGATCCGCTCGCCAATCTCGCCATCCTGCGCGACAAGACGAAGCTGCTCGCAGTCATGAAGGACGGCCAGTTCGTCAAGAAGCCGGATGTGGTCGCCCAGCGCTCGCGCTGGTCGCGGACCGCGGCCTGAGGGCGAAGCGTATGGCGCGCGCCTGGCGATGGCTTTGGATCGTGCTGGCCGTGGCGGCCGTGCTCGCCTTTGCCGTGTGGCAGATCCCGCAGAACCCGGGGAAATTCGTCTTCAGCCTGCTCAACGGTGCAACCCTCGCCGGCATCTACTTCCTGCTCGCGAGCGGGTTCACGCTGGTGTTCGGCCTGATGCGCAACGTCAACCTCGCGCACGGCTCCATGTATCTGCTCGGCGCCTATATTGGCTGGGTGGTGTGGGATCGGACCGACGTCTGGCTCCTTGGAGTTGCCGCGGGCTTTCTATCGATGGCGGTACTGGGGCTGCTCCTGCAAATCGCTGTGTTCCGCTGGATGCAGGGCGAGGACATGCGCCAGACCATGGTGACCATCGGCCTTTCGATCGTGCTGGCCGATATCATGCTCTGGGTGTTCGGCGGCCTCGCCTATCAGCTCGATCCGCCGCGGCTCATCTCGACCTCGGTCCCGATCCCCGTGGTCGGCGGCTATTCGACCTACAAGCTGATCCTGCTCGCGGTTGCGATCGCGGTCGGCGTGCTGCTGTGGTTCTTCTTGGCGCGCACGCGCATCGGCATGATGATCCGCGCCGGCGTCGACGACCGTGGCATGCTCCAGGCCTCGGGCACCAACGTCCAGCTGGTGTTCGCGCTCACCTTTGCGGTCGGCGCGGGGCTCGCCGGCCTTGCCGGCGTGCTCAACGGCGGGGAAGAGGCGTTCAAGCCGGGCGAGGACGTCGGCGTTCTCTTGGGTGCGCTGCTCGTCGTCATCGTCGGCGGCATGGGCAGCGTCGTGGGCGCCGCGGTCGGCTCGGCGCTGATCGGCGTCATCCAGGCGTTCGGCCTCGCCTACGCGCCCACCTACAGCATCGTGTTCACCTTCGTGGCCATGGCCGCCGTGCTCGCGTTCCGGCCGCAAGGCATTCTCGGAGCCAAGGCATGAGCGATGGGCGCCGCGCCGGCAGTCTCGCCCCCGCGCGCACCGCGTGGTCGCGCCCGGCCGCGCTGAAATGGCCCGCGCCGCCTGCGGCGCCGCCGCGCCTGGGCACACCCGGCGCCATGGCGCCGGCGCGCCGCCTGCCCGAGTGGCTCGCCGCCATCCGCGTGCGCCACCTCGTCGTGCTCGCCGCGCTCATCGCCTATCCGTTCGTGGTGCCCCCGTTCTTCACGTTCCAGATCGGCGGACAGACGCTCACGCTCGGGCTCATCGCGCTCTCGCTCACCTTTCTCGCGGGCTATGGCGGGATCGTCTCGCTGGCGCAGATGACGGTCGCCGGCATCGCAGGCTACGTCTACGCGATGCTGGGCTCGAGCGGCACGCCCTTGAGTTCCGGCTGGCCGTGGTGGGTGGCGGCACTGCTCGCGATTCCGGCGGCGACGCTTGCGGCGACGCTGATCGGCTGGCTCTCCGTGCGCACCGAGGGCATCTACACGATCATGATCACGCTCGCCGTGGGCATGGCGTTCTATTTTCTCGTTCACCAGAACTACTCGATCTTCAACGGCTTCACGGGTTTCCAGGCCGTGCGCGCGCCCGAGGCGTTCGGCGTCCATTGGCGCGACCCGCTGCCGTTCTATTTCCTTGCGCTCGCCTGTGCGTTCGGCGGCTACCTGCTCGTCAAATACATCGCGCGCGCGCCGTTCGGGATCGCGCTGCAGGGCACTCGCGACAATCCCAGGCGGATGGCGGCGCTCGGCTTCAACGTGAAGGCGCACCGCATCGCCGCCTACGCGCTTGCCGGCCTACTCGCCGCGGTCGGCGGCCTCCTGCTCGTCTGGTACAACGCGCTGGTCTCGCCCGGCTCGGTCGACACCAAGGCGCTCATCAACGTCCTCATCATCGCGGTACTGGGCGGGTTCGCGCACCCGATCGGGCCGTTCATCGGCGCCGCGATCTTCGTGCTGCTGCAGAATTTCGCGATCGACCTCATCGATCGCGATCGCTTCAACCTCGTGATCGGCGGGATGTTCCTGCTGATCGTGCTCTTCTCTCCCGACGGCCTGCTCGGCTGGTGGACGAGGTTGCGGCGGCGTTTCGAGACCGCTGACGCGCGGTCCGATCCGCGAGGCGGGAGATGAACGACGCCACCACCAAACGCGGCCGGAGCCGCAATCAACCACGGAGGGACGTCATGAGAGTGCGTACACAACAAGTCGTGGGCGGCCTGTTCGCGCTCGCCCTGGCCGCGTCGGCGGCCACGGGCGCGCTCGCGCAGGAGATCAAGATCGGCGTGCTCGCCACGCTCGAAGGCCCGTTCGCGGCCGGCGGCCAGGACGGCATGCGCGGCGCCGATCTGGCCGTGAAGGCGCACAACGGCATGGTCGCCGGCCGCGAAC
>SBBV01000401.1 GCA_005240015.1 Candidatus Odyssella thessalonicensis
CGCCGGCAGCGTAAGGTATCGGCGCGCGTCAGTCGCCGTGGCCGGGCCGCGGTTCTACCGGAAAGTGTCGGGGTGGGCGCGTTGCGCCGCTACTTGATCTTCGCTTCCTTGAACGTGACGTGCTTCTTCGCGACCGGATCGTACTTCTTTTTCTCAAGCTTTTCCGTCACGTTACGCGGATTCTTGAAGGTCACGTAGAAATAGCCGGTATCGGCCGTGCTCACGAGCTTGACCTGCACGGAATTGGGGCGCTTGGGCATCTCTTCGATCCTCGAATCGGGCGGAAATGGAAACGCGCCCGCTATCGGGCGCGTCCCCTTGAAATCTGGGGCGCGACAATACTTGGCGCGCCCCCGCTGTCAAGCAAGCCCTATTGCTCTTCGGGATCGGCGAGATCGGGCTTGGCGCGGAAAGCCGATTGGGGGCCGTTCGCGACCACCAGCGCGCGCTGATAGAGCGCGGGCTCGGTCAGGAGCGCCTTGGCCACCTGGAGGTCGATCTCGCGCCTTGCCGTGTCCGAGGGGTCGGCCGCGCAATTGGCCCGGAGCGGCTTGGCGCGCGCCGGGTTGGGCGTCGAGGTGCTCCGCCACTGGCGGAACAGCTGGTTGGTGCGCGCGTCGGCGATGGCGAGGCTGCGGATCACCTGCTGGGCGTTGGCGCCCTTCTTGGCGGTGCAGAGATTGGGCAGCACGCCCAGGCCTTCGAGCGCATAGCCCGAGGGCGCGTGGAAGCGCGACCAGGTGAGGATCAGCTCGCCGTCATTGGGCAGCGTGAACACGGTCTGCACCGTGCCCTTGCCGTAGGTGTTGGACCCGACCACGACGGCGCGCCGGTTGTCCTGGAGGGCGGCGGCCACGATCTCCGACGACGATGCGGTGCGGCTGTTGACCAGGATCACCATCGGGATGCCGGCCGCGATGTCGCCCGCGCTCGCGTCGTAGCTCTGCTGGCTCTCGGGATGGCGGCCGATGGTCGACACGATGCGGCCTTCGGAGAGGAACAGGTCGGAGACGGCGGTGGCCTGGTCGAGCAGGCCGCCCGGATCGTCGCGCAGGTCGAGGATGATGCCGGCCAGATTGCGGCCGAGCTCGCGCTTCGCTTCGTTGACCGCGCGCTCGACCTGGCGCGCCGTGCCCTGGAGGAAGCGCGTGACCTGGATGTAGGCGATGTTGCCCTCGCGCCGGTAGATGGCCGCCACGGGGATGATGTGCCGGCGCACGACGGTGAGCTCGAGCGGCTGCACCACCTGGGCGCGGGCGACGGTGAGGATGACGCGGCTGCCCTCGGGCCCGCGCAGCTGCTGCACGATGTCGCGCAGCTCGAGGCCGGCGATGGGCTTGCCGGCGATGCGCACGATGGCGTCGTCGGCGCGCAGGCCCGCGGTCTCGGCCGGCGTGCCGGGCATCACCGACACGACCTTCAGCTGGCCCTTGACCTGCTGAACCGTGATGCCGATGCCGCCATAGCCGTTCCGGAGGGCGCGGCTCTCGCGCGCGTCGGCCGGCGCCACATAGCGCGAGAAGCCGTCGAGCGAGGCGAGCGCCGAGGAGAGGATGACCTGCTGGATCTTCTCGCCGCCGGCGCGGCCGATGGCGTCGGAGGCGCCGGCCGAAGCCTGGATGACGGACACCGTGACGCGCGCCCAGCCGTCATGGTCCTGCGGGTGGGGCGCCGGGATGCTGACGAGGCGGCGCGTGCCATGCTGCACGTTGACCGTGTTGGCCGGCGCCGTGACCGAGATCTGGTTGTCGAGCGTCGAGAGCCCCTTGAAGCCGCCGAGCGCCACGTCCCGGACGGTCACGGCGCGCACGTAGCGGTCGCGGATGTAGCGGAAACCGGCGCGGTAGACGTCGGTCGAAGCGGCGTCGCCGATCGGGCGGGTGATGACTTCGGCGCGTTGCCCGGTTTCGGCGCAGGCCGCGCCTAGCGCAAGCACGAGGGTCAGGGCTGCAGCCACGGAATGGCGTGCCATGGGAACAATCCAGTTGGTGACGGAAATGAGGTGGCGGCGCCGCGTTACGCCTGTTTTTGAGAGAGTTGGCCCGGCAATCCTATTCATGGCCGCCCGTACATCGTCACCCGCATCATACGCGGAAAGGTCGCTCGTCCGTGCCAGCATGCGGTGGGGGAAGGTAATACGAGTCCCGGGTCCAGCCAATTCACAGTTTAGCCAGAGAACACTTTAGTTTGGCAAGCTTTTATTGCACTTATTCTTAACGGCGCCGGCGCGATTTGCGGAGCGGCCGCGGACCCGCGGCGAGCCGGGCGGCGCGGACCGGCATGTGCGCCACGAAGCCGAAGCTGAGGGTGCCGGTGACGGGATCGGCCGCTTCGAGCCGCACGGTCACGGCATCCCCCAAGTGAAAGGTCCGCCCGGTGGCGCGGCCGACCAGGGCGTGGCGGTCGGGGTCATGCCGGTAATAGTCGCGGGGGAGGGCGCCCACGGGCAGCAGACCGTCGGCACCGGTCTCGTCGAGCGTCACGAACAGGCCGAAGCGCTGGACGCCGTTCACCGTGCCCTCGAACTCGGCGCCGATCCGGTCGGCGAGGAAGGCGGCGATGTAGCGGTCGTTGGCATCGCGCTCGGCGGCCATGGCGCGGCGCTCGGCGCGCGAGATCGCCTCGCCCAGATCGTCCCAGCCGCCGGCATCGCGCCGCCCGATGCCGCCCGCCGCCTGCGGGCCGAGCAATGCGCGGTGGACGAGCAGGTCGGCATAGCGCCGGATCGGCGAGGTGAAGTGCGCGTAGCGCCGCAGCGCAAGGCCGAAGTGCCCGCGATTGATCGGGCTGTACTGGGCCTGGCTCTGCGCGCGCAGGATCAGCTCGTGCACCATGCGCTGGTGCGGCGAGCCCCGCATCTGCTCGAGCACGCGGTTGAAGTCGCGCGCGCGCAGGCCCGCGGGCGGCAGCGAGGCGCCGAGCTCCTTCAGCACCGGCCGCAGCGCCTCGAGCTTGGCGAGATCGGGCGGCTCGTGGATGCGATACATGCAGGGCTGGCGCCGCGACTCGAGCGTTTCGGCTGCCGCCACATTGGCGAGGATCATGAACTCCTCGATCAGTCGGTGGCTGTCGAGGCGCTGCGGCGTCGAGATGCGGACGACGCGGCCCTGCGCGTCGAGCTCGATCTTGCGCTCGGGCAGCTCGAGTTCGAGCACGCTGCGCCGCGCCCGCGCCGCGGCCAGCGCGGCATAGGCGCCGTAGAGCGGCCGGATCGCGCGCTCCAGTAGCGGGCCGCTCACTTCGTCGGGCATTCCGTCCTGCGCGCGCTGCACCTGTTCGTAGATGAGCCGCGCCGCCGAGCGCATCAGGCCGCGCTCGAAGCGGTGCTCGAACATCTCGCCTTCGGAGTCGATGCGTAGGTGAGCCGCCATGCAGGCGCGGTCCTCGCGGGGCCTCAGCGAGCAGAGATCGTTCGACAGCTCCTCGGGCAGCATCGGAATGACGCGATCTGGGAAATAGACCGAGTTGCCGCGCTCGCGCGCGGCGCGGTCGAGCGCGCTGCCGGGCCGAACGTAATGTGCGACGTCGGCGATCGCGACCGTGATGCTCCAGCCGCCTCTGTTCCCGGGATCGTCGTCCGGCGCGGCGAAGACGGCATCGTCGAAGTCGCGCGCATCGGCGCCGTCGATGGTGACGAGCGGCAGCGCGCGGAGGTCGGCGCGGCCATCGCCGAGCGTCACGGGCCGCGCGCGCTCGGCTTCGGCGCGGGCCGCGGCGGGGAACTCGACCGGGATGGCGTGCTGGTGCACGACGATGAGGCTCGCCGCGCGGGGCCCATAGGCCGGGCCGAGCCGCTCGACGATGCGCGCACGCGGCGGGCCGAGCGGCCGCTCGCGCACGAGCTCGGCGCGCACCAGCTCGCCATGCTCGGCGCCGCCGCGGTCGCCGGCATGGACGATCGGCGCGTCGCGGATGCGCCGGTCGGCGGGGCGGATCACGCCGCCGCCCCGATGCTCTCCCTCGAACACGCCGACGACGGATTCCGGCGTGCGCTCGAGCGGACGCAGGATCTGCGCCCGCGGCTCGCCGCCGTCGCGCAGCATCAAGCGCGCGAGCACGCGATCGCCGCGCGACGGTGCGTGGCGGCCCGCGACGACGCGGAACTCCATGCCCTCGTCGGCGGCACCGCGCTCGGCGAGCCGCGCGAAGACATCGCCGTCGGCGTCGATGCGCGCGATCTCGAGCACCGCCACCTCGGGCAGGCGCCGGCGCGCGCGATAGGCCTTGCCCGCGACGTGCTCGATGGCGCCCTCGCCGGCGAGCTGGTTGAGCGTGTCCTGCACGCGCCGGCGGGCGGCGCTCCTGAGGCTGAACGCGCGCTGCACGTCGCGCAGCGTCACCGCGTCCTTGCTCTCGCGCACGAAGGCGAGAAGAGCCTCGCGGTCGGGGAGATCCTCCGCTGCGTCCGCCACTTCTTCGCGCAGGCGGGCGGAGCGGCGCTTTTTCATCGTCAGCCTTTGGCTCTCTTTTTGGCGGGCGCGGGAGGCGCCTTGTCGGCCGCCTTGGCCCCGGCCTTGGCCGGGGATTTCCCGACCGGCTTCACCTCCGCCTTGCCCTCGGCTTTGGGCGGGGTCAGGAATTTCGCTTTCGCTTCGGCCAGGCCCTTGTCCTCGCCCGGCTTGGCCTCGCTCTTCGCCTTCTTCGGTTTTGCCGCCGCTTTGGCGCCTGCCTTCTCGATGCGCGCGTCGATCAGCGAGATCGCCTGATCGAGCGTCACGTTCTCGGGCGTGGTGCCTTGCGGCAGGTTCGCATAGGTCTTGCCGAGCCGCACATAGGGGCCGTAGCGGCCGACGGCGGCCGTGATCTTCTCGCCGAGCGCCGGATGATCGCCCACCTCACGCTCGGGCGGGCGCGAGGCGCCGCGGCGCTGACGCGGCTCGGCCAGGAGGCTCACCGCGTGGTTGAGGCCGATGGTGAGCACGTCGCCCGGCGTCGGCAGGTTGCGATAGTCCTTGCCGTGCTGGATGTAGGGGCCATAGCGGCCGATGTTCGCCAGGATCGGCTGGCCGCTCTCGGGGTGCTTGCCGACCTCACGCGGAAGTGCCAGCAGCTTCAAGGCTAGCTCGAGATCGACATTGGCCGGATCGAAGCCCTTCGGCACCGAGGCGCGCTTCGGCTTCTCGCCCTTGGGTGGCTTGTCGCCGAGCTGCACGTAGGGGCCGTAGGGCCCGTCCTTCATGAACACCGGCAGGCCGCTCGCCGGATCGGTGCCGATGAGGCGCGCCTCGGTCACCACCGGCGGCGCGCCGCCATTGGGATCGGCGATCGCGAGCTGCCGCGTGTAGGTGCAGTCGGGATAGTTCGAGCAGCCGATGAAGCCGCCAAACTTGCCGACCTTCAAGCCGAGCCGGCCGGTGCCGCAGGCCGGGCACTTGCGCG
>SBBV01000557.1 GCA_005240015.1 Candidatus Odyssella thessalonicensis
CGCATCGCCTGGCTCTGCTACGGCACCGCGATTCCGTGGGCTCTCTTCACGCTGCTCATCTACGTCACGATTGTCGTCGGCGGCCTCGTCAAGAGCGTCGGGCGCGACTACACGCCGACGCTCGAATATTTCGCCACCGGCTTCGCCGTCGAGTGGACCGAACGAGGGCTCCGCTTCGCCGGCGCGGCCTGGGATTCGTTCTGGACCACGCTCACGATCTCGGCGATCTCGGCGCCGCTCACGGCCCTCGTCGGACTGCTCACCGCGTTCCTGCTCGCGCGTCAGACCTTCGTCGGCCGGCGCAGCTTCGAGCTCGCCACGATGCTGAGCTTCGCCATTCCGGGAACGGTGGTCGGTGTCAGCTACATCCTCGCCTTCAACGTGCCGCCGATCGAGATCACCGGCACCGGCCTCGTCCTCGTCGTCTGCTTCGTCTTCCGCAACATGCCGGTCGGCGTGCGCGCCGGCATCGCGACGATGAGTCAGATCGACAAGAGCCTCGACGAGGCCTCGCACGTGCTCGGCGCCCGCTCGTTCACGACGATCCGCCGCGTGATCCTGCCGCTGCTGCGGCCCGCCATGGTCGCGGCGCTCGTCTATTCCTTCGTGCGCGCGATGACCGCGGTGAGCGCGGTGATCTTTCTCGTCTCGGCCGAATACAACATGGCCACCGCCTACATCGTCGGCCGCGTCGAGGCGGGCGAGTTCGGCCTCGCCATCGCCTATTCCTCGGTCCTGATCCTGGTGATGCTGGCCGCCATCGGATTGATCCAGGTTCTGGTCGGCGAACGACGGACCGGCCAGCGCTCGGCGCGTTCGGCCGCGCTGCAGGTTGCGGGCTGAGCCATGGCCGGCGGTCCCGCATCGGTGGAGTTCCGCGCGGTCGTGAAGCGCTACGGCGCCGTCACCGCGGTCGACGGCGTCTCGTTCACGATCGAGCCGGGGACGCTCGCGACGCTGCTCGGGCCCTCCGGCTGCGGCAAGACGACGACGCTCAGGCTCATCGCCGGCCTCGAATTGGCCACGGAAGGCCAGATCCTGATCGGCGGCCGCGACGTGACGCGCCGCGCCGCCGCCGAGCGTGACGTCTCGATGGTGTTCCAATCCTATGCGCTGTTCCCGCACATGACCGTGCTCGAGAACGCCGCCTACGGGCCCATCGTCGACGGCACGCCGCGGAAAGAAGCGCACGCGATGGCGCGCGCCAAGCTCGAGCTGGTGGGCCTCTCCGGTTTCGAAGCGCGCATGCCGTCCGAGCTCTCGGGCGGCCAGCAGCAGCGCGTCGCGGTGGCGCGCGCGCTCGTGCTCGAGCCGCAGGTCCTGCTGTTCGACGAGCCGCTCTCGAACCTCGACGCCAAGCTGCGCCGGCGCGTGCGCGAGGACATCCGCGAGCTGCAGCGCCGGCTCAACCTCACGGTCGTCTACGTCACGCACGACCAGCAGGAGGCGCTGGCGGTGTCGGATCGCGTGATCGTCATGTCGAACGCCCGGATCGCGCAGGCGGGCTCGCCGCGCGATCTCTATGAGCGGCCGGCGAACCGGTTCGTGGCCGACTTCATCGGCGACGCCAACGTCGTCGCGGCCGAGCTCATCGAGGTCTCGGGCGACCGCGCCAAGGTGGTGCTCGGCGGCATCGCGCTCGAGCTCGAGCGCCGCGGCGCGCGGCCGGGACCGGTCACGGTCGCGATCCGCCCCGAGGCACTCCTGCTCTCGGCAGATCGTCCCGCGGCACCGGCCGCACCGGGGCGCATCGGCAAGGCCGCCTATCTCGGCACGCACATGGAATACACGGTGACCAGCGCGCTCGGCGAGCTGTTCGTCATCGACCGCATGCCGTCGCGCGCGTTCGCCGCGGGCGCCGAGGTGTGGATCAGCCTGCCCGGCACCGGCGTCGCGATCGTGCCGGAATGACCGGAAACCGCCTGTCGTTGTTTCGTCGTGCAATCCGTAGTACATGAAGCGAACCGCCCTGGCTCGCAGAGCGCGAGAGGATCGATGCGCAGTGCATCCCTCGATGTCGAGCGCGTGGCGATTCGCTACGGCGCCACGCCGGTCTTGCACGACGTCTCGCTGACCGTGGCGCCCGGCCAGTTCGTGGCGCTCTTGGGCGCTTCGGGCTGCGGCAAGACGAGCTTGCTGCGGGCGATCTCGGGGTTCGTGCGCGTGGCCTCGGGCCGCATCACCGTCTCCGGCGAAGACATCACCAATCTCCCGCCCGAGCGGCGCGACATGGCGATGGTGTTCCAGTCCTATGCGCTCTGGCCGCACATGACCGTGGCCGGCAACATCGGCTACGGATTGAAGCTGCGGCGCGTCAATCGGGCGGGGCGGGCAAAGCGCATCGCCGAGGTGCTGCGTCTCCTTGGCCTCGACGGCCTTGCCGACCGGCCGGTGACAGAGCTCTCGGGCGGCCAGCGCCAGCGCGTGGCGCTGGGCCGCGCGCTCGCGATCAATCCGCGCATTCTTTTGCTCGACGAGCCGCTCTCGAATCTCGACGCGCGCATCCGCCAGACCGTGCGGCACGAGATCAAAGCGCTGCAGAAGGAGCTCGGTATTACTGCCGTGCATGTGACACACGACCGCGAGGAGGCCATGGTGATGGCCGACCGCATCGCGGTGATGAACGCGGGCCGCATCGTCCAGTTCGGGACTCCGGCCGGGGTCTACAACCGCCCGAACTCGGCCTTCGTCGCGACGTTCCTCGGCGCCGACAATGTCGTCGCCCTCGACGCGCACTCGGATGAGCAGACCGTGCGCATTGCGGCCGCCACCGATCACGACGCGGCCACGCTTCACCGCGCCAACGGAGCGGGCGCGGGCGTGCATCTCGTCGAAACGCTGAATGGCTCGGCGCAGGCGCATTTCCGCGCGGCCTCGGCGCGGCTCATCGGTGCCGGCGACGCCGCACCCGATGCGCTGGTGCTGCGCGGCCGCATCGCGCAGTGCTCCTACCCAGGCGGCGTCTTCCGCTACGCCATCGCCGTCGGCAGCCAGCAATTCATGGTCGACGACGCGCGCGAGCGGGTGCCGGGCGAGGCGGTCGGCATCGCCGTGCCGGCCCAGGCGCTGCACATCTTCCCGGCCTCCGGCCATGCCTGAAACCAGCAATCACCATATGGGAGGACTCCGATGATCGACCGTCGTCTCTTCCTTGCCAGCGCCGCGCTCGCCGCGCTCGCGGCTGCGCCGCTGCACGCGCAGGTCATCATCAACGTGGTGACCGCCGGCGACCAGAACATGGTCGACTACATCACCGATTTCCTCGCGCCGCAGTTCGAGAAGCGCAATCCCGGCGTGCGCGTGCGTGCCAGCGGCACCGGGCCGGGCGACGCCGGCTCGCAGAAGATCTACGAGAAGCTGGCCGCGCAGCAGAAGGCGGGCACGCAAGCCTGGGACGTGGATGTCGCGGTCGTGCACCAGAAGATGGCGGGGACGATGGTGCAGGAGAAGCTGCTCGCCGCCTATCGCGACTCGATCGAGACCGGCAAGCTGGTCACGCGCGACACGGCAAAGCAGGCGCTCGGCGCCAATGTCGACGGCTACGTGCTGCCGATGTTCCACAGCCAGACCGCACTCGCCTACAACCCGGCCATGGTCAAGGCACCGCCCAAGACCTACGACGAGCTCGTCGCCTGGGTGAAGGCGAATCCCAAGAAGTTCGGCTACAACGGCATCAAGGGCGGCATGTCGGGCGTCGCCTTCGTCGTGGGCTGGATGTACGCCTATGGCGGCATGACCGAGAAGCTGCTGGCCGGGCCCTACGATCCCAGCGCCAAGAACGGCTGGGATGCGCCGCTCGCCCGCCTCAAGGACTTCAACCGGAACGTCACGCTGACGCCCGGCAACGCCGGCACGCTCGACGCGCTCAATCGGGGTGAGATCGCGATGGGGCCCGTGTGGGTCGACATGTTCTACACCTGGATCGCCGACGGGAAGCTGCCGCCCAGCTTGAAGCTGCAGATCCTCGGTCCCGGCATGCCGGGCCAGCCGATGTACTACGTGATCCCGGCCAAGGCCGCGCAGGCCGAGGTGGCGAAGAAGTTCGTTGCCTTCGCGACCAGCCCCGAGATCCAGGCCGAGGGCATCGTCAAGCGCTTCAACTGGTATCCCGGCATCGACGCCGAGCACGTGAAGGCCAAGCTCGACGAAAAGACCTGGAGCAAGCTGTTCAGCGACGTGACGCCCAAAGAGCTTTCGGACAAAGGCAAACCGTTCCCGCTCGGCTCCTATTTCACCGACATCCTAGAGGCCTACGAGCGGAAGGTCGCAAATTGAGCGAGCCCGCGGCGGCATCCCGCGCGCCCGCGCGGGATGCCGGCGGCGCGGGGACCGGCCTTCTCCTGCTGGCCCCCGCGCTGCTGATGGTCACGGCGCTTTTTCTCTACCCGCTCGGCTATTCGCTGACGGGCGCGTTCCGCGGCGTCGACGGGGCGTGGACGCTCGCCAATTTCACGAAGTCGTTCGAGCTCTACAGCCGCGACATCGGCTTCACGGTGGCGATTATCGGCCTCTCGACGCTGCTGATCGCCTTCTTCTCGATCGCGATCGGCGGCTATCTCACGCTCGGCGAGAACCGCACCGCGGTCGTGATCCTGCGCTGGCTCTATCGCTGGCCGCTGTTCATCCCGTTCATCGTCGCGGGGCAACTGATGCGGGCGTTCCTGGCGCGCAACGGCATGCTCAACAACACGCTGATGGCGATGGGCGTGCTCGACCCCGCCGACGCGCCGAGTCTGCTCGATTGGCGGGGCATCGTGATCGCGTTCGTCTGGAAGCAGACGCCGTTCGTGGCGCTGCTCGTGGCCGGCGCCATGGCGACGCTCGACCGCTCGACGATCGAGGCGGCGCGCAATCTCGGCGCCGGGCGCCTGCGCATCCTGATCGAGATCGTGGTGCCGCAGGTGCGGCAGACGCTCGTCGTCGGCCTCGTGCTCTCCTTCGTCACGATGATGTCGGTGCTGTCGGTACCGCTCATGATCAACGCGCAGTCGCCGACGATGATCACGGTCGACATGGCGTTTCGCATCAACGCCTATGGCGACTATGGCGTGGCCAACGCGCTCGGCTTCCTCTCCTGCGCGCTCACCGGCGCCGTCGCCTGGATCTATCTCCGCCACGGCATCCGCGAGCGGGGCCGGCAATGAAGCTGGGCTGGATCATCCGCGGCGTCCTGCTCGGCGCGCTCGCCGTCGCCGTGTTCGGGCCGCTCGTCAACATGCTGCTCTGGGCGGTGGCCGAGCGCTGGTACTTCCCGGCCAAGCTGCCGATCGAGTACGGCTTCAGCTATTGGGAGCGCGTGTTCCGGCCGCGCGGCAACGCGATGGAGTCGCTGTTCAACAGCGTCGTCATCGCCGGCGGCACGGTGGCGCTCTGCCTCGCGGTGGCGCTGCCGGCCGGCTACGCGCTGGCGCGCCTCCGCCTCCCGCTCCGCAGCCTGATCCTGCTCGCGTTCCTCTTGCCGCAGGCGGTGCCGAACCTCGCGGTCTACATCAACGTCGCGCGCATCTTCTATTCGCTCGGGCTCAACGGCACGATCGCCGGCGTCGTGCTCGTCCACACGGTGCACGGCCTCCTTTTCGCGGTGTGGATCACGACCGCGGCCTTCGCCGCCGTCGACCGCGAGCTCGAGCAGGCCGCGCGCAACATGGGGGCCGGGCCCTTGCGCACCTTCTTCACCGTCACGCTGCCGCTGGCGGCGCCCGGCATCCTCGCCTCGGCGATCTTCGTGTTTCTGGAATCGCTCGACGAATTCACCGGCACCTATTTCGTCGGCGTGCCCGACGTCATGACCTTGCCGCTGCTGCTCTACAACGCGAGCGCCGGCGGCAACTATCAGATCGCCTCGATCACGGCGCTGATCCTCCTCATTCCCTCGATCGGCTTCATGCTGTTCGTCGAGCGCTTCCTGCGCGCCGATGTGCTCGCGAAGATGGGCGGCTGACGACCAAGTCGCAGCGCCGGCTGACTTCTGGAATAAGGCACTGCGGCACAAATCGGCGGTAGGTTCCTGCAAACGCGCGCAATTCGGTTGCCGATCGCTCGCATTGAGCGATCGCAGATCGGATCTGCCCGATGGGTCATCCCGGCAGGACGCGCGGCGCCATCGCGCGCAGAATCTTCCTGCCGAAGGTCCCGGCCAAGGTCACGATGAGCGCCGCCACGCCCAAATTCCAGATCATAACCATGACTGTCGCGTCGAGATTGTGGAATAGGGTCAAGGCCGCGGCCGTGATCGCCGCCACGGCGAGACTGCCGCCCAAGGCCACCTCATAGGGCCGCACCAGCGCCCCGTGGCGCAACAGGAAGAGCAGGGCCACCGACAAAGGGACGCTGGTGAGCAGCAGCGTCGCGAAGCAGCGCGCAATCTCGCCAAGTGTGACGGCGCCCGGCACAAGCCCGACCCAGTTGACGATGCACCCGTATCCGATCGTCGAAAGCCAGAGGACGAGCGAAGGAGCCGGCAGCAGCGACCAAAGCCGCGATCGGTCGGGAAGACTCATGAACGACGCGGCCACCGCCGCGAGGATTCCAGTGAGCAGCGACGCGCCGAGGCCGATCCCGAAGACCGGTTCCCGCAGACGTTCGACGAGATCGGGGCGCGGCCCCTGGCTGATAGCGAGCAGCAGCAGGACCAGGGCCGCGATGATGATCCAGATCCATGCGCGCGCCATCGGCCGGACGCGGCGCACCGGCGCTGCGTTCGCGGCCAAGGCATTGATGAACTCTGGAGTCGTGATCACGTCTCGTGGCCTCGTCTCGTCAACACGCGCTTCAGGGTCCTGAGCGCGCGGTGGCTCGCGACCTTGAGCGCGCCGATCGATCGCCCGCTGACGGCTGCGGCCTCCTTCAAGGATCGCTCCTCGAGCTTCAGCAGCCGGACCGCAAAGCGTTGGCCGGGGGGTAGCTTTTCGACCTCCTCCATCAGCGCGCGCGCATTCGAATCTGCCTCACTGAAGTTCGCTTGAGGCTCGGCAAAGGTTTCGTGCTCGCGGTCGAAGGGTAGCTCCCGCGCCATTCGGCGGGTCCGGCGGCGCAGCCCGTCGGTGATGCGGCAATTGGCGATGGTGACGAGCCATGGACCGAAGGGCCTCGCCGGATCGTAGGTGTGACGGATCGCGTGCACCGCCAGCAGAATGTCCTGCACGAAGTCCTCAATATCGGCGGCATCGACTCGGCGCCGGGCCGCGAGCGCGCGGAGATAGGGCGCGATCTCCTCGAGCAGGCGATGATAAGCGCCGCGGTCTCCGCTCTGGGCGCGCGCCATCAGGATGGACCAATCCAGCTCGCGGCCGTCGGCGCGCGCATGCGCGCGGCCTTGGGGGCCGAGCGGATCCACGGTGAGCGCGGAGCCTCCGACAACGGCCAAAGTGGGCGCGCGATTGCGGGAACGCAAGGGCATGTGCCTGGGCTGTGTTGCTGCCCGCCGCGTAGCATCCCACCGTTCCGGCATGGGCGCGATCAAGACGCCGTGAACAGCCGCGCGAGAATTTCTGCCGGCTGTAACGATTCGCGTGGCGCCGCCGAACCTCATGGAGATGAGACTCTGCCCGGACCCAGGGCGCGAAGTCAGTCGCAAGGCTGATGGCATCGCCGCGGTCACACCCCCTTCAGCTACCGCGACCCCGATCGAATGGGCGACCGTAACCTTCGGCCCGGCTCGGTCGAAATTTTTGTACGGACGTTGATGGCCAGACGACGGGGCCGACCCGAACAATGTGGAGGCAACACATGTCACAGCATCGTCTAGTGAAACCACTTCTCGTGGCGACGGGTGCACTTGCAATGACGCTCGGCGCAGCACCGCTGACCGCCAGCGCGCAGGACGGCAAGCTGCCGAGCGCCACGGTCGGCAATCTTGGCAAGCAGCTCGAGGCCGCGTTTTCCCAAGGCAAGGATCCGTACGCGACCCCCCTCCCGGACCATCTGTGGATCACGGCCGACGACAAGAGCGTCATGTTCCTGCACTTCGACAAACCGATCGCGCAGGCAACGCGTCTGCTCTACATCGGCTATGGCATCAAGGGTCGGTGGTGCGCCGAGGATCAGCAACGCTTCGAGGCTATCGCCGGGAAGGGCTTCACCCATTTCCATCGCACGGCAAAGGTGGCGACGCCCGACGCCGGGCACGGCGGCGCGAAGGCCGGCGAACCC
>SBBV01000261.1 GCA_005240015.1 Candidatus Odyssella thessalonicensis
CGCCGGCACGCGGCGCAGCGTCCGCATGATTGGTAGGAAAGCACGACATGATCGCCCCGCCGGATCCCGCGCACGCGCGCGCCGACGTCTTCGACGACGCCCGCACCTTCATGGCCGAGCACCGCCGGCAGGGGCGCGCCGCCGCCGCAAAAGCTGATGTCGGTGTGGCAGATGCCGCTCGCGACGAGGCGGACCAGAACCTCGCCGGCGCGCGGACCGTCGAGAAGCAGTTGCTCGATCGCGAGCGGCCGCCCTGCGCGCCGCAGCACGGCTGCGCGAATGAGGTGCTGGGATCGGCGCGGCGGCATCGCGCTCTTGGCCACCGCCTCTTTCAAGACCGCCGCGCGCGGTCGACGTGGCCGAGGTCGCGTTCGGGGGCGACGCGGTCGCGCACCCGCTGCTTGAGCTCGGCGATGTCGGGAAAGCGGCCTTCATCCTTCCGCGACCAGATCGTCTCTTCGCCCACCTTGACGACGAAGACTCCGCCGGTTCCCGGCACGAGCGTGACGCCGCCCACCTCTTCCTCGAAGGTGGAAAGGATCTCCTGCGCCATCCATGCCGCGCGCAGCAGCCAGCGGCACTGGCGGCAGTATTCGATGGTGACGCCGGGACGCGCCGCCAGCGTGTTCTCCGCGCCCATGAGCCTTCTCCCGCCCCAAGGCTAGCACGCCAGGGTGCGGGGCCGGCACAACTCTCTCGAACGTGAATGTGCGTGCAGGGGCGGAATTTCGCCGCCCGGAACTTGCCGGTGCCGTAGGCCGTTCATCGTTTGTTGGCTGCGAAACGAGCGCCGGCGGAGGCCGCCATGCCCCGTGATGACACTCCCCGAAACGGGCCGATGCACCAGTTCGGCGTACCAGGCTGGGTGCTCGCTCTTGCCCTCGCAATCGCGTTTTCCGCCGCGGTCGCCGTGGTGGCGGTCACGACCGGCGTGTTCATCATCCTGCTGCCGGCGCTGGCGGTCCTCGCGCTGGGCTACGGCCTCTACATCGCCATCGCGGCGCGGCGCCGGCGCGCGCGCTTCGAATATGGCGCGTGGCCGCGCCACGGTGTGATCGAGGACGGCCGCGCGCTGCGCCGCCGCTCGCGTCTGGCGGGCGGCGCGCCCTAAGGCGAGCGTGCCTTGATTTCGCCATCGATGCTCGGCGAACGAATCGGCACCATTGAATTGCCGCGATTGCAGTCCCTTATAGAGAGGACCGGCAAGACATCGCGGAACCCGCACCATCATCATGCGCTACTCGGCCTGGAACCGACGCCGTCGTGCGGTGCACCTGCCTTCGTGGCAGGTGGGGCTGCTGCTCACCGCGGCGGCGGCGCTCGGCGTCGCCTTCGCCGTCGTGGCGACCGGCGTGTTCCTGATCGCGCTGCCGATCGCGGTGCTCGTCGTCATCGGCTACCGGCTGTTCGGCGGACGTCGGCGGCCGCGCCGCCAGGATGCGCGGGTGGTCGAGGGCGAGTACGAGATCGTCGATCGCGCGCCGCGGGCGCCGCACCGCGACCGGCCGTGACGCCCGGGCCGGCGCGCCCGCGCCGGCCCTGAGATGAACGAGCAGAAGAAGACCTACATCGCCGGGCTGTCTTCCGCCGCGTCGTTCACGACCCGCGTTCTCATCATTGCCGCGATCGTGGCGCTGAGCCTCATCGTTTGGCGCCTTTCGCACGTCATCATCCTGGTCTTCGCCGGCATCGTGCTCGCTCTGATGCTGCGCGCGCTCGCCGAGCCGCTCGCGCGCTTTGCGCGATTGCCGCACCGCTGGGCGCTGGCCACGGTCGTGACCGCGCTGATCGGCCTCGTCGTGCTCGCCGCCTGGCTGTTCGGCGAGCGCATCGGGCAGCAGTTCGATCAATTGCTCGCGCGCATCCCGGAAGCCTGGGCGCGCGTGCGCGGATGGCTCGAGCAAGACCAGCTTGGCCGCTACATCCTCGACAGCTTCACGACGACGTTCATCGGCGCGGACAAGACGCCCGGCGCGTTCACGCGGCTCATGACCAGCACCTTCGGCGCCATCGCCGACGTCGCCATCATCGTCGTGGTCGGGATCTATCTCGCGGCGGAGCCCATCGTCTACCGCCGCGGCCTCGTGAAGCTCGTGCCGCCGGGCGCCCGCGACCGCGTCAATATCGCGCTGGACGCGGTCGTCCACGCCCTGAAGCGCTGGCTCCTCGGTCAGGGCCTCGCCATGCTCGCGATCGGCGTCATGACCGGGCTCGGCCTTTGGGCGCTCGGCATCCCGATGGCGCTGGCGCTCGCGATCCTCGCCGGCGTGCTGGAGTTCGTACCCTATATCGGCCCGTTCTGCGCGGCGATCCCCGCGGTCCTGATCGCGCTCGCCCAGAATCCGATCGACGCGCTCTATGTCATCATCCTCTATTGCGCGATCCAGGAATTCGAGGGTTGGGCGCTCATTCCGCTGATCGAGAAATGGGCGGTGAGGCTGCCGCCGGTCCTCACCATCCTTTCGGTCGTGATCTTCGGCTACCTGTTCGGCGTTCCCGGCATCATCGTCGCCGCGCCGCTGATGATCGTGGTGATCATCCTGGTGCGGAAGCTCTACATCGAGGGCCTGCTCGGCGAGAAAGCCTGAGACGCGTCGGCGCCGTCTGGTTTATGCTGCCCTGCAAAGACGGGAGCGGGAGGACCGGCTCGATGCCTTCGCGGCCATGGCGCTCGTAATCTCCGGGGAGCGCCGGATCACGCTCGATGCGTTGCGCGAACGGGCGGCACGAGCGGCCGGCGGTTTCCGCGCGCTCGGCATCGGCGAAGGCGGCGCCGTCGCCCTGATGCTGCGCAACGATTTCGCGTTCTTCGAGGCCTCGCTGGCCGCGGCGCTCGTCGGCGCCTACGCGACGCCGCTCAACTGGCACTTCACCGCCGAAGAGTGCGGCTACATCCTCGGGGACGCGGGCGCGCGCGCCCTCGTCGTCCACGCCGATCTCTGGCCTCAGATCGCCGCCGGCGTGCCGTCGGATCTTGCCGTGTTCGCGGTGCCGACGCCGCCCGAAGTCGCCGCCACCTACAACATCGACCCTGCCGCCCGGGCCGTGCCCCCGAGCATCACAGCGTGGGACGCCTGGCTCGAGCGGCAGACGCCGCTCGCCGGCGCGGCACCGCCCTCGCGCGGCTCGATGATCTATACCTCGGGCACCACCGGCCGGCCCAAGGGCGTGCGCCGGCAGCCGACGACGCCGGCGCTCATGGCCGAGAACGAGCGGGTCTCGGCGATGGTATTCGGCCTCGTGCCCGGCGCGCCGGCCACGGTGCTGATGAACGGTCCCATGTACCACTCGGCGCCAAACGCCTACGGGCTCGGCGCCGTGCGCGTCGGCGC
>SBBV01000495.1 GCA_005240015.1 Candidatus Odyssella thessalonicensis
GAGATGATGACGATCACCTGGGCGAGCGGCGGCTCGTCGGTGATCGAGATGTCGATGCGCGCCGTCATACCAGGGGGCACCATCTCGGCCAAGCGTCTTGCGGCCCCGCCGGTCAGCTCCATGGTGGGGCGCCCACTCGGCAGATTCACCACGCCCAGGTCGCGGTGGAACACGCCGCGGCGGAAGCCGGTGCCGAGCGCCTTGGCGCAGGCCTCCTTGGCGGCGAAGCGCTTGGCGTAGCTGGCGGCGCGGCCGTAGCGCGTCTCGCTGCGCCGCCGCTCGGTCTCGGTGAAGCAGCGCTCGATGAACTTGTCGCCCCAGCGCCCCAAGGTCTTCTCGATGCGCCGGATGTCGACGATGTCGGAGCCCACGCCGAGGATCATGGCGCACGCCGGGGCAGTGAAGACCCACCCAACATTGTCGTCCCCGCGAAAGCGGGGACCCATACGGCGCTTCCGCCGCACGGCCCTCCGCGGCGCACGTGCGTCAGCGGAGACATGGGTCCCCGCTTGCGCGGGGACGACATGTTGAGAGTAGCACTCAAATCACCCATCGTTCATGCGCTCTTGGCTCCGCCCGCTTCGGCACGCGCCTTGTCCATCAGCGCGCGCATGCGCTTGATGGCGCTGTCGAGGCCGCTGAAGATCGCCTCGCCGACGAGGAAATGGCCGATGTTGAGCTCGACCACGGTCGGGATGGCCGCGACCGGCCCCACCGTGTCGAACGAAAGCCCGTGGCCGGCGTGACATTCGAGGCCGAGCGTCTCGGCGACGGCGGCGGCCTCGCGGAGGCGCGCCAGCTCGCGCTCGACCTCGGGGCCGCTGGGCGCGAGATTGTAGGCCTCGCAATAGGTGCCGGTGTGGAGCTCGACCACCGGTGCGCCCAGGGCCTTCGCCGCCTCGAGCGCCGCGCGGTCCGGCTCGATGAACAGCGAGACGCGGATGCCGGCATCGTTCAGCGCGCGCACATAGTAGGAAAGGTTGTTGTGGCCGCGCACAACGTCGAGCCCGCCCTCGGTCGTGCGCTCCTCGCGCTTCTCGGGCACGAGGCAGGCCGCATGCGGCTTGTGGCGCAGCGCGATCTCGAGCATCTCCCGGGTCGCCGCCATCTCGAGGTTGAGCGGGAGGTCGATCTCATCCATGAGGCGGTCGATGTCACCGTCAGTGATGTGGCGGCGATCCTCGCGGAGATGCGCGGTGATGCCGTCGGCGCCGGCATGGGCAGCCGCGGCCGCCGCCTTGACCGGATCGGGATGCCGCCCGCCGCGCGCGTTGCGGATGGTGGCGACGTGGTCGATGTTGACGCCGAGGCGGAGTTTCTTGGCCTTCATCGAGCACCTTGCGAACTTGTCGAGAGATCCTTCACTTCGCCCGCCAAGAGGCGGGCTTCGTTCAGGATGACGGGCAAATCTACCGCGTCATGCTGAGCGAAGCGACGCATCTCTCGACGGCGACGCACAAACGTCTCAACACAATCAGCTGCGCGCCCGCTCGACCGCCGCCACCACCTTCTGCCCGCGCAGCGCGGCGATGATCGTCGTCAGGTGCCGCACGTCGCGCACGGCGATGTCGATCAGCATCTCGAAGAAGTCGGTGGTGCGGCTGGTGAAGCGGAGATTGTGGATGTTGCCTTCGTATTTGCCGATCAGCGTGGTGATGGCGCCCAGCGCGCCCGGCTCGTTCGACACCGTGACGTGGAGCCGGCCCACGCGCATCTGATCGTCGCCGGCCTCGGGCCAGGCGACGTCGATCCAGCGCTCGGGCATGTCGGCGAAGGCTTCGAGCGAGTCGCAGTCGATGGTGTGGATCGTGACGCCCTTGCCCGTCGTCACAATGCCGACGATGCGCTCGCCCGGCAGCGGATGGCAGCAGCCGGCGAAGTGCACGGCCATGCCCGGGATCAGGCCCCTGAGCTGTATGGCGCCCTCGCGGCCCTCCTTCTTCGGCTTCTTCGGCTCTTCCTTCTTCTTCTTGGCGGGCGCCTGGATTACCTCGGCGCCCGGCAGGACCGCGCGCGCCACGTCGCCGACGCTGACATTGCCCTGCCCCACCGACGCGATGAGGTCGTCGAGGCTGGACTGGCCGAACTGGCGCAGCACCGGCTCGACCACCTTGGGCGTGTAGGTGCCGCCGCGCGCGGCGAAGGCCTTCTCGAGCATGGCCTGGCCGAGCTCGAGATACTCCTGGCGCTGGCGGAGGCGCACGAAGCGGCGGATGCGCGCCCGCGCCTTCCCGGTGACGACGAAGCGCTCCCATTCGGGCGACGGCGTCTGCGCCTTCGAGGTGACGATCTCGACCTGGTCGCCGTTCTTGAGCGGCGTCCGGAGCGGCACCATGCGCCCGTTGATCTTGGCGCCGACGCAGTGGTCGCCGATCTCCGAGTGCACGGCGTAGGCGAAATCGACCGGCGTGGCGCCGCGCGGCATCTCGATGAGATCGCCGTGCGGCGTGAAGCAGAACACCTTGTCCTGGAACATCTCGAGCTTCGTGTGCTCGAGGAATTCCTCGGCATCGGCGCCCTGCTCCAGGATGTCGAGCAGGCCGCGCAGCCAGCGATAGGCCTCGCTGTCGGCGGCGGCGACGTTCTGCTTGTATTGCCAGTGCGCGGCAAGGCCCACTTCGGCGAACTGGTGCATCTCCTCGGTGCGGATCTGCACCTCGATGCGATGGCCGCCGGGGCCGAACACGCCGGTGTGGAGCGAGCGGTAGCCGTTGGGCTTGGGCAGCGAGAGGTAGTCTTTGAAGCGGCCCGGCACGACCCGGTACTTGCTGTGGATGGCGCCGAGCGCGCGGTAGCAGTCGGGCAGCGTCTTCACCACGACGCGGAACGCCATGATGTCGGAGAGCTGCTCGAACTCCACCGCCTTCTGCTGCATCTTCTTCCAGATCGAGTAGGGCGTCTTCTGCCGCCCCGAGATCTTGGCCTCGGTGCCTTCGGATTTCATGAGCTCGGAGAGCGACGCGAGGATGCGCGGCACCACGTCGCCGCCGCGCTGCGCCAGGAACTCCAGGCGCTTCACGATCGATTCGCGCGCCTCGGGATTGAGCTCGGCGAAGGCGAGGTCCTGCAGCTCCTCCTGGAAGTCGCGCATGCCGATGCGCTCGGCGAGCGGCGCGTAGAGCTCGAGCGTCTCGCGCGCGATGCGCCGGCGCTTGTCCTCGTTGGGGATGTATTTGAGCGTGCGCATGTTGTGCAGGCGGTCGGCGAGCTTCACCAGGAGGACGCGCAGATCCGCCGACATCGCGAGCAGGAACTTGCGGAAATTCTCGGCCTGGCTCTCCTCCTTCGACTGCAGCTCGATGCGCGAGAGCTTGGTGACGCCGTCGACGAGCTTCGCCACCTCGCCGCCGAAGCCCTTCTCGATCTCGTCGATCGTGGTGTGGGTGTCCTCGACCGTGTCGTGCAGCAGCGCGGTCACGATCGTGGCGGTGTCGAGCCGGTAGCGCGTGAGGATGCCCGCCACCTCGATCGGATGCGCAAAGTAGGGATCGCCGCTCGCGCGCTGCTGCGAGCCGTGGACTTTGACCGAATAGACGTAGGCGCGATTGATCAGGTCCTCGTCCGCATCCGGATCGTAGGCCTTGACCCGCTCCACCAGCTCATATTGGCGGAGCATGGAAAGCCCCAGCCAAAATATGGTGTCGTCCCCGCGAAAGCGGGGACCCACGGTGCCGCCGTGCATTGCCGCCGAGCGCGCACCGTGTGGACGCGCTGCTTGGGCCCCCGCTTTCGCGGGGGCGACAAATCAGCAGAACTCGATAATCGGCTAGACGTGCAGCGACGATCCGGCGGAGCGGGCGCCGGGCTATGCCAGCGCAGCCTCCGCCGCGGGCGATCATTCCTCGCCCGTGTTCTCCGCCGTGCCCTGAGCGGCGGCGGCCGCAGCGTCTTCCGCGTCGGCCTCTTCGCGGCTCTCCTTGGTCTCGCGCGCCGCGGCCTGGAGCGATTCGACGGTGGCGAGGATCGCGGACTCTTCCTTGAGCGCATCGAGCGCCTCGGTGTCCTCCTCGAGATCGTCCTGCGGCTTCTCCTTCTGGAGGCCGAGGATCAGCTTCTCCTTGAGTTCGGGCAGCCTCAACGTGTCCTCGGCGATCTCGCGCAGCGCGATCACCGGGTTCTTGTCGTTGTCGCGGGCCACCGTCTCGGGGGCACCCGAGGCGATGTCGCGGGCCCGCTGCGAGGCCAGCATGACCAGATCGAACCGGTTGGGGACTTTCAGAACACAATCTTCAACAGTGACGCGCGCCATGAACGCTCGCTCCAGAGCTAGTTCGGAACCGTTCTCGGAAACGGTCTATATATGGGGCGCGCTGCGGAAAAGCAACACAAGCGGGGTGCGGCGAAGGGGGCCAGGTCAGCACGCCAGCGCAATCATTTGCGCGACGTGCACCCCCAGACGCGCACGACACATCTCTCGGCACGCAGTCGGCATTGCTCGAGCGCAAGGGCTTGGGCGCGATCGCGGTCTCCGGCATTGCCCCAGCCGTGGCCGCCCGACCCGGACGCGTATGCGCCGCAGCTGTTGTGGAAGGTCAGGACGTTGCACCTGCCGCCGCATCGTGCCAAGGCGGCGGCGTGGGCGGCATCCCGCGTCGGGTGATTGAGCGCATGGGCGCCGCCCGACCCGAACGCGACTGAGCCCCAGCAATCGCCGACGCGACAGTTCCCCACGTCTGGGCTGCCGCCGGAGCGCTCGATCGGCGCTGGAGCGGGTTTGATGTCGTCTTTGCGCACGACTGGGTCCGACCGTGTGAACCGGTGCCCAGGGGCATGCGACGAAAGCACGAGCACCAGCATGCGCGCGGCCTTGATCGCTTCCATGATCGATCGACCGTAGGCGCCGGCCTGGGTGTCGCGCGGCCCGATCCAGCACGAAATCCCGCCCTGCTCCAGCCCCGCGCACACGGCCTCCGCGGCATTTGTCCTCGCTGGCGTAGCGGATGAAACACGTCGCGGCCCTTGGGACCCGACGCTTCCGACAAGACGTGATCGGCAATTGTATGGGACAAACTCGCCCCCGCCCCGGGAACTCGATCAAGGCTCGCAAGGCCCCGTGAGCGGCAACCTAGCGCGAGGGCAGCGCTTCGGCGCCCGCACTCGGCGGCAGCGCGGCAACCAGCTCTGCAATCCTGCGCCGGCTCACCGGATGGCGCCATTCGGGCGCGATCTCCGCCAGCGGCAGCAGGACGAACGCGCGCTGATGCAGGCGCGGATGGGGCAGAACCGGGCCCTCCGGCGGGGCTTCGACGGTGCCCTCGTAATCGAGGAGATCGAGGTCGATCGCGCGCGGCGCGTTGGGCGTCGTGCGGGCACGGCCGAGCTCGGCCTCGATCTTGTGCAGGAGGCGCATCAGCGCGCGCGGCTCGAGCCGCGTCTCGATCTCCACCACCGCGTTGGTGAATTCGGGATCGCGGGGATCGGGCCAAGCCGGGGAACGGTAAAAGCGCGAGCGGCGCACGATCTTGATGCCTGCCGCCTCGAGCCGTGCCAGCGCCGCCTCGAGCGTTGCCTTGGGCGGGCCCGCCGGACCCGCGACATTTGCCCCCAACCCGATGAATATGCCCATCCCGCGACCGCCTTTGTTCTTTGCCGTGATGCCGATATTATGGGCGGCGGCTAGAGGGGGCACGGCGTGGGCGAGGGGATTTCGGCCTGCGCGTACGCCGCGACGACCTTTCATGTTTGATCCGGTTTTGGAGGCTCACCATGGCGAACGCGCATAAGCTCTACAAGGAAGAGAAACTCGCCATCTTCATCGACGGCGCCAATCTCTACAACGCGGCCAAGACGCTCGGCTTCGACATCGACTACAGGAAGCTGCTCGAGTTCTTCGCCGATCGCGCGCGGCTGATCCGCGCGTTCTATTACACGGCGATCGTCGAGGACCAGGACTACTCGCCGTTGCGCCCGCTGGTCGATTGGCTCGACTACAACGGCTACACGCTGGTCACGAAGCCCACCAAGGAATTCACCGACGCCATGGGCCGGCGCAAGGTCAAGGGCAACATGGATGTCGAGCTCACCGTCGACGTGATGGAGATGGGCGAGCATGTCGACCACATCGTGCTGTTCTCGGGCGACGGCGATTTCCGCCGCCTGGTCGAGGCGGTGCAGAAGAAGGGCGTGCGCGTCACGGTCGTGAGCTCGATCAAGACCCAGCCGCCGATGGTCGCCGACGAGCTGCGCCGCCAGGCCGACATCTTCGTCGATCTCGGCGATCTCGCCCCGCACATCGCCCGCGCCCACCAGCCGGGCCGTGCGCCGCGCGAGAACCAGCGCGAGGCGCCGCCGCGCGAGCCCGCGCCAGCGATGGCGCCGGGCGACGACGAGCGAGGGTGAGCCGCCGCGCCTCGTGTAGCGGCGCGTTGTGCGCCCTGCCTCAACTCGAACAGTTCATGAGCAGATGAACCGCGCCCCCAAAGCGCGAACGCTCCGCGTGCGGCGAGAGGACGCACCGGATCGGCGTGGGCCACGACCGGCATGACGGACGCATCGTCCGCCCGCTTCGCCGAAGCCTCCCGCGATTGCCCCAATTGTCCCCGGCTCGCGGCATTTCGCCACGCCAACCGCAGGGAGTTTCCCGATTTCTTCAACGCGCCGGTGCCGGCGTTCGGCGCGCTCGAGGCGCGCCTTCTCGTCGTCGGTCTGGCGCCCGGCTTGAAGGGCGCCAACCGCACGGGACGTCCGTTCACCGGCGATTACGCCGGCGATCTCCTCTACGAGACGCTCAAGAAATTCGGTTTCGCGCGCGGCAGCTACGAGCGGCGCGCCGACGACGGCTTCACGCTCGTCGACTGCCGCGTCACCAATGCCGTGCGCTGCGTGCCGCCCGAGAACAAGCCCACGCCCGAGGAGGCGCGCACCTGCCGCGAGAGCTTCCTCGCCGCCGAGATCGCGGCGATGCCGAAGCTCGCCGCGATCCTGGCGCTCGGCCAGCTTGCGCACAACGAGGTGCTGCGCGCGGTGGGCGAGCGCCGCGCCGCCTTTCCGTTCAAGCACGGCGCCGTGCATGCGCTGAAAAAACTTGCGCTCGCCGACAGCTACCATTGCTCGCGCTACAACACGAGCACCGGCGTGCTCACGCCGGCGATGTTCGAAGCCGTTGTGGCCGCGCTACGGAACAAACTCGACCGCCGCGCGTAGCCGCCTCTTTCGCGCTCCACTTTATGTGAACGCGCGTGATCGGACCCCACGCCGGTGGGATTCGTCTTCAGTGCAGGCGCAGGCCTAACCCCACAATCACCGATTACTCCGTGAACGGAGCGCTCCGATCAGGCTCGATCGGGAGCTCGAAAGCTCTTTCAGGCAAGCCATGCCCGACCGCTTGAAGATAAACCAAGCCCGATTTCCGCTGCTCGACGAAGCGGCGCGCCTTGTCGGCTGGAGCGACGAGCCGCCGTTCTTCCGCCGCACGACGTTGCGCCATCCCGAGGCCGAGGAACTGATCGGCACCCCGATCGTCATCGTGCCCGCGCTGCTGATGGTCGACACGCACATACGGATGGCCGGCGGCACGCCCGACAGCGAGGGCCTCTGGGTGCTCGCGATCGCGCACGCCAGTTGCATCCGTCACATGCCGATCGTGATCCGCGGCGGGTAGCAATTATCCCCAAAC
>SBBV01000039.1 GCA_005240015.1 Candidatus Odyssella thessalonicensis
GACAAGGTCGTGGAGAAAATGCCGAAATAGGCCGCCGCCCGACCGGGCTTGCGCGCCACGCGGGGCACGTGTGTCGCGGAGACGAGTCCGGACGTTGCCGAGGCCTCAGCGCACGCCGTCGCCGCCACGCTCGGGGAAGGGGCGGCGACGAGCGTGCGCACCATTTTGGGGCTAGGCTAGGGCCCGAAGCCGATCACGATCGAGCTCACCGCAACGCCGAGATTCTTCAAAGCCGGATGGCGCGACGAGAATTTCCTGTCGCCCATCACCCGCTGCGCTTCCTTGCTGTCCTCGTTCTTGGTCGGCGCGATCGTGATGCCGATGCCGGCGAGCGCCTTGCCGCGCGCGAACACGGCACCGCCATAGTCCCAGCCGAAGCCCGAGAACTGGAACGGCCCGCCATTGATGCGCTCGAGCTCGGCCAGGCTCGTGCCGATGCGCAGCCCCTCCCGGGTCGCCCAGTTCTTGCCCACGATGCGGATGAACTCGATCCGCTTGCCGTCCTCGGTGAAACCCAGCTGAAGTTCGTTGGGCGTGCCCTGATGGATGAAGGCGCCGGCCTGCTCCTGCCCCTCGGCCGCCGGCACCTTCGCGTAGTTCACGTTGGCGGCCCCGTAGATCCTGGCGAGATCGGCCGGCTGCGTGCTTCCCTTGACGATCGCGCCGACGCGGCCGGCCTGGAACGTGCGGTCGCCGGCGTCGAGCGCCAGCGCCGGCACGGCGAAGACGAGCACGGCGGCGAAGGCGAGGCGGTGGAGGCGCATGCGGATCTCCTTGCTGGCGGCCCGTATCATGCCGCGCGAAGCGGACATGCGAAAGCCGGACCTTCACCTCGCCGCCGTGGATCGTATATCGATGAGCCGAGGGGAACCGAATGCCCGATCTCAACCTCGCCGTCATCGGCAACAGCATCGTGGCGGCGCTCGTCGACCGGCGCGCGCGCATCGTGTGGTATTGCCTGCCGCGCTTCGACGGCGATCCGGTATTCTCGAGCCTGCTCGACGGCGACGACGCCGAGAAGGGCTTCTACGAGGTGACGCTCGAGAACTTCGCCGAGGCGCGCCAGGAGTATCAGCCCAACAGCGCGATCCTGGTGACGACGCTCTCCGACCAGCGCGGCGGCGCCGTGCGCATCACTGATTTCTCGCCGCGCTTCAAGCAGCACGACCGCATCTTCCGCCCCGCGATGCTGGTGCGCCGCGTCGAGCCGGTCTCGGGCCTTCCCGTGGTGCGGGTGCGCCTCCGCCCGGTCTTCGCCTACGGCCACGAGAAGCCGGCGACGACGCATGGCAGCAACCATATTCGCTTCGTCGCCTCGAGCCAGACCTTGCGCCTCACCACCGACGCGCCGCTCGCCTATGTCGAATCCGAGGCGCCGTTCGCGCTGACGCAGCCGTTCCACTTGATCCTCGGCCCGGACGAGATGCTGCCGGCCTCGATCGCGCACACGGTGCGCGAGTTCCACGAACGCACGCTCGACTACTGGATCGAATGGGTACGCTATCTCTCGGTGCCGTTCGAGTGGCAGGCGGCGGTGATCCGCGCGGCGATCACGTTGAAGCTGTGCGCGTTCGAGGAGACGGGCGCGATCGTGGCGGCGCTCACCACCTCGATCCCCGAGGCGGCCGGGACCCAGCGCAACTGGGACTACCGCTATTGCTGGCTGCGCGACGCCTATTTCTCGGTGCACGCGCTGAACCGCCTCGGCGCCACCAAGACGATGGAGGATTTCCTCCGCTACATCACGACGGTGGCGGCCGGCGAGGCCGACGGCGCGTTGAAGCCCGTCTACGGCATTCTCCCCACCGCCGCGCTCGAAGAGGTCGAGGTGCCGTCGCTCAAGGGCTATCGCGGCATGGGGCCGGTGCGCGTCGGCAACGCCGCGCAGCTTCAGGTGCAGAACGACAGCTACGGCAGCGTCGTGCTCGCGGTGTCGCAGATGTTCTACGACCAGCGCCTGCCGAGCCGCGGCGACATCAACCTGTTCCGCCGGCTCGAGCGGCTCGGCACGAAGGCGGCCGAGCGCGCGCTCGAGCCCGATGCCGGCATCTGGGAATTCCGCGGCCGCACCGCCGTCCACACGCACTCGGCGGCGCTCTGCTGGGCCGCCTGCGACCGGCTCGCGCGCATCGCCGGCACGCTCGGCCGCGCCGACCGCGCCGAGCACTGGCGCGGCGAGGCCGACCGCATCCGCGCGGTCATCCTCGAACGCGGGTGGAGCCAGAAGCTCGGCGCGTTCACGACCACGTTCGGCGGCGATTCGGTCGATGCCAGCCTATTGCTGCTGCAGGAGCTCGGCCTCGTGCCGGCGAGCGATCCGCGCTACCTCGCGACGCTCGATTTCATCGGCAAGCATCTCCGCCACGGCCATCACCTCTTCCGCTACGGCACGGCCGACGATTTCGGCATGCCCGAGAACGCGTTCACGATCTGCACCTTCTGGTACATCGAGGCGCTCGCGGCGGCCGGCCGGCGCGAGGAGGCGCGCGAGCTGTTCGAGCGGATCCTCGCCTGCCGCAACCATGTCGGCCTTCTCTCGGAGGACATCAATCCCAAGACCGGCGAGCTCTGGGGCAACTACCCGCAGACCTATTCGCTGGTCGGCATCATCGTCGCCGCGATGCGCCTCTCGAAGAGCTGGGAAGAAGGCTTCTGGCGCGGGTGGTGAGCACGTCTACGCCTTCTCCGCATAGCGTGCGCGATCGCCATGGAGACGCCAGCGGAACCAGAGGCCGGTGGCGAGCGAAGTCAGGATCGACGCGAGCACGAGCGCCGTGAACATGCGGTCGTCGATGATGCCGGCCGCGTGCGCGACGCTCGCGAGCACGATGCCGGGCCCGCCGCGCGTGTTCATCGCGACCGCATAGTCGAGCGCGCGCCCTGGAGCAGCGCCGGCCGCGCGCGCCGCCAGCATCACGCTCGCGAGTTTGACCGCCGTCGTCGCCAGCACGAAGCCGAGCGCCAGCAGCCAATCGAGTTCGTGCGCGAGATCGAGGCGCACGCCGACCAGCGCGAAGTAGATCGGGACGAAGAACCAGATCGCGATGTCGGCGATGCGCTGCTTCACCGGCGCAAGATGCGGCGAGGGAAAACGGCCGATCACGAGACCCGCCACCAGCGCGCCGAACACGACGTTGACGCCGAGCAGGCTCGCGGCCGCGACGAAGAACAGGCACACGAGCAGCGCGTAACCGGTGAGCGAGGCTTCGTTGAAGCGGCGCACGCCGACGCGGCCCGCGAAGCGCAGCAGCGTGGGGCCGAGCACGAGCGAGAGCACCGCGAACGCGACCGTCGCCGCCACGATGACCGCGAGATCGGCGGCGCTGGCCCCTTTTCCGTGCTGGAGCGCCGTCGCCACCGCCAGCACGACCCAGAGCAGGAGATCCTGCAGCGTGGCGGCAGCGACGACGTCGCGGGCAAAGCGCGATTCCATCAGGCCGAGATCGAGGAAGATGCGCGCGATGACGGGTATCGACGTGACGGCGGCGGCGACGCCCATGACGAGGCGGAACGCAAGCGCATCGCCACGCGCGGTGTCGGCGACGAGCGGCGCCGCCAGGAATCCGAACGCGAAAGGCAGCGCGGCGGCGCCGATGACGAGCGCCACCACCATGCGCCGGCCCTCGGCTTCCGCATGCGAGCGCAGCCGGAAGCCGGCGGTGAACATCAGCAGCACGAGGCCGAGCCAGTAGAAGGCCGAGAGCAGCGCCGCCTGCGGACCGGCGCCGGCGAAGAGCCAGGACTGTGCTTGCGGCGCGACAAGCCCGAGCACCGAGGGCCCGAGCGCGATCCCGCCCGCGATCTCCCCGATGACGCGCGGGAGCTTCAAGCGCTCGAACACGTGCCCGCCTGCCAAGGCGGCGGTGAGGACGAGAACGAGGGCCAGAAAGAAGCGCGCCAGCTCGGAGTCGGTCATGCCCGAAGCGGCACGTCCAGCAGCACGCCGAACTCCTTCGCGAAATCGACGCTGACCCGCGCGTGGACGCGGCCCTGCTTGTCGAAGAAGCGGCCCGCCGCGCCGCAGGGGAAGACGCCTTCGTGCCAGACATTGGGGTGCATGTAGAGGCCGACGCTGCCGTCGAACCAGAACGTCCTGAAGTCCTGCGGCTTCACGTCGTCGCCGGGCAGCGCCATCGGCACCACGAACGGCCGGCGCTCGAGCGGGAAGAAGAGCTGGCCGCCATCGGGATGATAATTCGCGTGCCACAGCAGCACGCGCGACGGCGCGGCGCGGCGCGGCGCATTCTGCGGCGCCGCGGCCGGCGCGCCCGGAGGATCCGCGAAGCCGAGAACATAGTGGCCGCCCACCGCTTCGTTGCGGCCCATGAGCCGCTCGCCCTCCCACCAAGCGGAGAACACGCCCTCGGTGGTTCCGCCCTCGTCGCCGCTGTCGGCATCGACCGGCCGCCAGCCCTGCGCCGGCCAGCGCACGATCTCGATCTTGTGCGCTTGCGGATCGCGCACGAGCGCGCCGTAGCCGGCGAGGTTCTCCACCGTGGCGACCACGAGCGGCGCCTCGACGAGGCGCAGACCGGCGGGGATCTGCGGATCGAGATAGTCGGGCGCCGCCGCGGGCGCGGGCGCGAGTTCGGTCATGAGCAGGTACTCCGGCGAAATCGTCTCACGCGGAGGGGCGGGTTTGAAACCCGCCCCTCCGCGCGGCGTCAGCGCCTCGCCTTTGCGAGATGGCTCGTGTCGATGTATTTCGAGGGGTCTGTGAGCTGCTTCTTCGCCTCGCTGTACTTGCTGCGCAAGGCCAGCACGGTCTTGATGCCATCCATGTCGAAGGCCCCGTCCTTGAACATGCCGCCTCTGTCGGCCAACAGCACGGCGTAGCTCGCCTCTGCCGCGCGCTCGTCCATGTTCGGCACGTTCACGCGCAGGATGGCGATCGCCGCGGCCTTGTTGTCGCGGTCGTAGAGCCAAGCCATGGCCTGGAGATAGCCGCGGATGAAGCCGACGACGGAGGCCTCGTTGTCCTTGGCCCAGCGCTGCGTGACGGCCGCAACGAGGCCCTGATAATTGCCGAGGCCCGACGAGGCCGAGGCGAGCACGTTGAAGCCCTTGGCCTTGGCGACGATGTCGAACGGCGTGATCAGCATCGTCGCGGCATGCTCCTTCTTCTCGAGCGCGATCCAGCGCTCGCGCGCGCCGCCGGCGCGCACGAACTCCACGTCGCTGTCCTTGATGCCGTTCTTCTCGAGCAGCGCGCGCAGCACGAACGCATAGCCGGTCGTGAGCGCGTCCACCGAGAGCCGCTTGCCTTTCAACGAGGCGAAATCTTTGATCTCGGGCACGGCCACGAGATGGAGGAACCCGTTGTCGCCGCCCATCACGGCGACCATGTCCGGGTTCTCGATCTTCACCGGCCCCTGGCCCTCCTGATAGGCGATCACGTTGTCGATCGCCGTCATCGCGATGTGGAACTTGCCGGCGAACGTGTTGGTCATCTGGAATTCCCAGCTCGGCGTCGGATTGACCTTCACCTCGACGCCGGCGGCGGCGAAGTAGCCGTTCTTCTGTGCGGTCCAGATCGGCCAATTGTGACCGCCCGGGAAGACGATCACCTCGACGGTCTTCCGCTCCTGGGCCATGAGCGCAGTCGTGGCGGCGGCGAGCGCGAGCAGCGCGGCCGCGACTGTCTTCAGCGTGCGACGCATGTGCTTCCTCCCTGGTTTTCCGGCTCCGGCCGAGAATGGGTCGCCGCCGGCCCCGCTGCAAGCGCCGGCGCGCTTCTTCGGCGAGTGTTTTGCCGATGATAGGCGTGCCGCCGCCGCGCCGCGCATGAGAAAAATGAGGGGCCGGGTTCGCCTCGGCGCGGCAGCGCCTGTTTTGCGCGGGGTGACTTCGCGTGGCGCGAACCTACTTCTGCCGCCATGCAAATCCGCCGCACCACTGACGACGATGCCGAGGCCGCCGCCGGCGTGCTGCGCCGCTCGATCACCGAGCTGTGCCGCGACGACCACAAGGACGACGCCGAGACGCTCGCCGCCTGGCTCGCCAACAAGACGCCGGAGAGCGTGCGCCGCTGGATCGAGCGCGCGGTGGTGCTCGTCGCCGTCGAGGACGGCGCCATTCTCGGCGTCGGCTCGCTCTGGTCGGGCGGCGAGATCGGCTTGAACTACGTGGCGCCGGAGGCGCGCTTCCGCGGCGTGAGCAAGGCGCTCCTGGCCGGGCTCGAGGCGGAAGCGCGCGCGCTCGGTATCGAAGCGATCACGCTCAACAGCACCGCCACCGCGCGGCGGTTCTACGCGGCTTGCGGCTATGCCGACGCCGGCGCGCCGGTGCCGGGATTCGGCAAGACGCAGGGCTATCCCATGCGGAAGACCATCTTGGCGTGATCGTCGGACGGCGACCGCGCGGGTCTTCGACTATTGCCGCGGTCCGACGCGGATCTTCGAGAACATCAGCGTGATGTCGAAATAGACGATGCGGTCGCGGCCGTCCGCGGTCTTCGTCTCCCAGCGGTCGAAGATGCGGCCCTCTTCGCGGGCGACCACGCGCTTGCCGCGCGTCAGCCTGAGCGCTTGCAGCGCGTGGTATTGGTCGGACACGGTGAGGATCTTGTAGGCGGTCGCAGCGCTAAGGCCGTCGCCGCTCGCCAGCAGCGAGCGCATCATCCCGGCCCAGACGCGTGCGTGGAAGGTTTCGCGCTGCTTGTCGCCGAGCTTGCCGTAGGCGACGGCAGCGGCGCGGCGAGGCTCACATAGTAGGTCGCCAGCACCCGGTTCGCGAGCTCGAGCCCGGCCCGGTGATCGCCGGTTCGCGCCATGTGCTCGGCCTTGCTCGCGTCCTGCGCCGCGGTGCCGTAGGGATCGTAGGCGCCCGTCTCGGTGTAGAGCGTGCGCATGCGGCCGAAATCGACCGAGAGGTCGCCGCCCTTCACGCGCGCGACCAGCGCCTGATATTCGGCCTCGGCCGGCGACTGCGCTTGCGACCACGCGGCCGTGGCGATGCAGAGCGAAACCAGCAAAACGAAGGCGAAGCGCGGACGCGGCATGGCAGGGCCCTCCCGCGCACAAGCTAGCGCGCGGAGAGCCGCGGCTGCAATCGCAGAGGCGACTTGCGCTGCGATACGCCGAACTACGCCACCTCGGCGCGCTTGGCGTGGCGCTTGCGCTCGTGGATGTCGAGGAAGCGCTTCCTGAGCCGGATCGATTTCGGCGTCACTTCGACCAGCTCGTCGTCCTCGATATAGGCGATGGCCTTCTCGAGCGTCATCTTGATCGGCGGCGTCAGGAGCACGTTCTCGTCCTTGCCCGAGGCGCGGATGTTGGTGAGCTGCTTCGACTTCAGCGGATTGACGTCGAGGTCCTGGCCGCGCGCGTGCTCGCCGATGATCATGCCGCCATAGACGGCTTCGCCCGGCTCGATGAAGAGCGGCCCGCGCTCCTCCAGGTACCAGAGCGCGTAGGCGACGGCCTTGCCCTGCTCGAGCGAGACCAGCACGCCGTTCCTCCGGCCCGGGATCGGCCCCTTGTAGGGCGCGTAGGCGTGGAACAGCTTGTTCATGATGCCGGTGCCGCGCGTGTCGGTCATGAACTCGCCGTGATAGCCGATCAGCGCGCGCGACGGCGCCAGGAACACGAGCCGCGTCTTGCCGCCGCCCGAGGGGCGCATTTCCTTGAGCTCGCCGCGGCGCTGGCCGATCTTCTCGACCACGACGCCAGCGAACGCGTCGTCGACGTCGACGACGACC
>SBBV01000407.1 GCA_005240015.1 Candidatus Odyssella thessalonicensis
CCCATTTCACGGCGTCGCCGATCTTGTAGTACCCTTCCTCGTCGAAGGCTGCGGCCGTGATCTGCCATTGGACCAGCGACGTCACCGGCTCGATCGGCCATCCGCTGCCGGCACTCGAAGCCAAGCTCGTGCCCTCGGGCGACAAGATCGAGATTCGCTTCAAGGGCCCCAACATCTCGCCGGGCTACTACCGCGATCCCGAGCGCACGGCCGCAGCCTTCGACGAGGAAGGGTACTACAAGATCGGCGACGCCGTGAAATGGGCCGATCCCAACGACGCCAATCAGGGCCTGCTGTTCGACGGCCGCGTGGCGGAGAATTTCAAGCTGCTCACCGGCACCTGGGTTGCGGCCGGCATGCTGCGCCTCGACGTGCTCTCGGCGACAGCGCCGCTCATCCAAGATGCGGCGGTGACCGGCGTCGACCAGGCATGGGTGGGCCTGCTCGCGTTCCCCAACCTCGCCGCGTGCAGGGCCGCGATCGGGCCCGAGGCCGAGCCGCTTTCGCCCGACGCCGTCGTGCGCCATCCCAAGCTGCACGCAGCACTCGAGACCAAGCTCGGCACCTACAACGCTGCGCATCCCGGCTCGAGCCAGCGCGTGGCGCGCGTGCTCTTGATGACCGAGCCGCCCAACATCGACGCCGGCGAGATCACCGACAAGGGGTATCTCAACCAGCGCGCGATCCTCGCCCGCCGCGCCGCGCTGGTGGAGCGGCTTCATTCGGAGACGCCGGGGAATGATGTGGTGGAGGCCTAACCCTCCCCCGTCATCCTGAGCGAAGCGAAGCATCTAGCTCGAGCGCGCAAGCTTTCGGCAACGGAGGTAGGTCCTTCGCTTGGCTCAGGATGACGGCGAGAGTGGAGTCACCCGTGTTCCGGCCGCGATTGCGTTCGAATGCGCTTCAGTGCCTGGCCGACCACGCGTTCCGCCGCCTTCGAGACCTCGTCGGCGAAATCGTCGGAGCGGGCGGGGTTCTTGGTGTAGGCGGGCACCGCGAAATAGAGATCGTCCTTCACCGAGGCGAGCAGCGCCTCGCCCGCGGCCTCGGGATCGGATTTTTGCGCCAAGAGATCGCCGAGAAGCCGGCTCAGCAAGTACTCCGTCGCCGCCAGCCTGATCTGAAGCGCCCGTTCGCCGCTCGCCATGGTTCCCTCGTCGCAAATGACTCATGGGAAAACTAGCGGCCATTGTGCGCGAAGCGAAGGCTTTTTCAGACATGCTCCCATGCGGATGCAATTATTCTTTCTATTTATGCTTGTAAAAGAACAAAAAAAGAATATACCGAGCGTCATCCTGAGCGAAGCGAAGGACCTAGCTCACACTGCCAACAGCTTTCGCCCGGAGGCTAGGTCCTTCGCTTCGCTTAGGATGACGCGCCGAGTAGAGGGAAACATGGAAAAGGGCGGATATACCTACAGTGCGGGCAGCCTTTCGCTGACGCTCTACATCGGCGTCACCGCAGACCTCACGAAACGCATCTATGAGCACAAGACGAAGGCGTTTCGCGGATTCACCGCGAAGTATCGTGTCGACCGGCTGCTCTATCGCGAGCACTATCCGGACATCCGCGATGCGATCGCGCGCGAGAAGCAGCTCAAGGGCTGGCTGCGGCAGAGGAAGCTGGCCCTCATCGAGACGATCAACCCTTGCTTCGCGGATCTCGCCGCCGGCTGGTTCGATCCCGAGGATCTCCGCAAGGCGCGCATGCCACATGCCCCGTGATCCTGAGTGCCGCCTCTTGGCGGCGCGAGGGACCTCGCTTCCGCTGCTTGCAGCCTTTGCGCGGACACTAGGTCCTTCGCTTCGCTCAGGATGACGCGGAGGGGTTTACTTCTTCTCGAACCTTATCTTCTGCTTCTTCAAGAACGCCTCGATGCCCTTCCTGGCGTCCTCGCTGGTCTGCGACATGGCGGCGGCGAGCGATTCCATGAAGAAGCCGCCGCCGCGCTCGAGGTCGGCGATGCGGGGGAGGGCGTGGATCATCATGAAGTTCGACATCTCGGCGTTGCCGGCGACGTCGTGCGCGAGCTCGAGCGCTTTCTCGAACGCGGCGCCCTTCGGCACCACGTAGTGGCAGAGGCCGAGGCGCAGGCCTTCCTCGGCGTCGTATTTGCGGCCGGTCAGCATCATCTCGCGCATGCGGTCGAAGCCGATGATCTTCTGCACGCGCACCGAGGCGCCGCCGCCGACATAGATGCCGCGCCGGCCCTCGGGCAGCTGGAAGAACGCGCTCTCCTCGGCGACGCGCACATGCGCCGCGAGCGCGATCTCGAGCCCGCCGCCGATCACGCCGCCATGGAGGGCCGCCACCACCGGCACCGGGCCGAACTCGAGCCGCTCGAGCGTGTCGTGCCAGAACATCGAGTGCTTGACACCCTCGAACGGCGGGCGATCTTTGTGCTCGGCGAGATCGAGGCCGGCGCAGAAATGCCCGCCGGCGCCGCGCAGCACCACGGCGTCGACGTCCTTGCGGTCGAGCGAGACGACGAAGCGATTCACGTCCTCGATGAGGGCGTCGCACACGGCGTTGCGCTTCTCGGGGCGGTTCAGCGTGAGCACCGCGATGCGCCCCTTCTTCGCGACCTCGACATAGGGAGAGGAGAACGTCACCGTCATGCTGAGTTGTCCGGCCGTTGGGAATAGGTATGTCATATAACAATCGTGATGTCTTGTCATCTCGCGCGTCACGCATGCATCCGACGACGATCTATTGGGAAGACATCATCGCGGGCGACCGGCGCGAGGGTGGCGCCTATGCCTTCGACACCGAAACCATCAAGCGTTTCGCGCGCGAGTTCGATCCGAGGCCCACTCATCTCGAGGAGGCGGCGGCCGACTCCACCTTCTTCCAGGGTCTGTCGGCAAGCGGCGCGCATACGTTTGCGGTCTGGGCGCGGCTCTATTGGGAGCTGACCCCGGGCTGGGCGACCCAGGCGGGCACCCACATGCGCGACATGCGGCTCCTCCGCCCGGTCCGCCCCGGCGACGTGCTCCGACTGCGCCTCACCATCCTCGGCAAGCGTCCGCATCCGGTGCGCGCCGAGTACGGCTTCGTGGAATCGCGGCACGAGATGTTCAATCAGAAGAACGAGCCGGTCTTCCACATCGAGTGCACGATGATGATCGAGCGCCGGCCCTCAACCAACCCGTCATCCTGAGCGAAGCGAAGGATCCGGCCTCCGCCGCCATCGGTGCCGGCAGTCGAAGCGAGATTCTTCGCTTCGCTCAGGAAGACGGCCTTGATTGTCGCGCGGGCGAAATCCTTCGCGCGGCCCTTCGGCCCGACGCCGAGGATCAAGCCAGAAACCCGAGCGCCTTCGGCAGCCAGAGCGCCAGGCTCGGGAACAGCAGCAGCAGCACGATGAGCACCATGTCCGCGGCGAGGAAGGGCCCGATGCCGCTGAAGATCGTGGCGAGCGGTATGTCGGGCAGCTGCGCCCGGATCACGAACATGTTCATGCCGACCGGCGGCGTGATCAGCCCCATCTCGACCACGACGACAACGACGATGCCGAACCAGACCGGATCGTAGCCGAGCGTTTGGATCAGCGGCAGGAACACCGGCACCGTCACCACGATCATGCTGAGCGAATCGAGGAAGCAGCCGAGCACGATGTAGACGCCGACCAGGATCATGATCACGACCCAGGGCGGCACCGATAGGCCCTTGACCGAGCTCGCGACCAGCGCCGGCACCTGGGTCAGCACCATGAAATAGCCGAACAGGAACGCCGCCACGGCGATGAAGAACAGCGTCGCCGTCGTCCACGCCGTTTCAACCAGCGAATCGACGAGATCGCGCCAGCCGAATTCGCAGGTGAGGAACGCGATGACGATGGCGGCGAAGGCACTCACCGCCGCGGCCTCGGTCGGGCTCATCACGCCGGCATAGATGCCGCCCACCGCGATCGCGAACAGCAGCGTCATCTTCCACAGCAGGCCGATCGCCTTCACGCGCTCGCGCCAGCCGACCCCGGGAATCTTCGGCAGACGCTCGGGCTGCAGCACGCCGATAATCGCGATGGCCAGGATATGCAGCACGGTAAGCGCCAGGCCCGGGAACAGCGCCGCGGCATAGAGCTCGGGCACGCTGCGTTCCGAGAAGAGGCCGTAGATGATGAGGATGATCGAGGGCGGGATCAGGATGCCGAGCGTGCCGCCCGAGGCGATGGCGCCGGTCGCGAGCGTGTCCGAGTA
>SBBV01000050.1 GCA_005240015.1 Candidatus Odyssella thessalonicensis
GCACCGGCCGGGCACTTGCGCGGGTCCGCGCCGTCGTCGCGCGGCGGGAAGAAGTGCGGTCCGAGCGCCGCGTCGAGCGCATCGATCACCTGCGTGATGCGCAGCGTCTTGGCATGCGCGATCGCATCGTGGAATGCGACCCAGAAATCGCGCAGCACTTTCTTCCAGTCGATGTTGCCGCCCGAGATCTCGTCGAGCTGGTTCTCGAGATCGGCGGTGAAGTCGTATTCGACGTAGCGGCCGAAGAATTCGGTGAGGAAGGAGACGAGCACGCGCCCGCGATCCTCGGGGATGAAGCGGCGCTTCTCGATCTTCACGTAGCCGCGGTCCTGGAGCACGGTCAGGATCTGCGCGTAGGTGGACGGCCGGCCGATGCCGAGTTCCTCGAGCTTCTTGACGAGGCTCGCTTCGGAATAGCGCGGTGGCGGCTGCGTGAAATGCTGGATGCCGCTGATGCCGTCGCGCACGATTCGCTCCGCGGCTTTCTCGCCCTCGGGCGGCGGCGCGAGCGATGCCATCCGCTGATCGGTGCGCTTCACCGCCTCGCCCTTGTCCATCGCCGGCAGCAGGCGGTTCTCCTCTTCCTCGTCCTCGGCCGCGTCGTCGCGGTCCTCGTGGTAGAGCTTCAAGAACCCATCGAACTTGATCACCGAGCCGGTGGCGCGGAGCTTGATGAGCTTGTTCTGGTTGGCGACGTCGACGGCGACCTGATCGAGCACGGCGCTTGCCATCTCGCAGGCGACCGTGCGCTTCCAGATGAGGTCGTAGAGCTTCAGCTGATCGCCGTCCAAGAACTTGGCGACCTGTTCCGGGGTCCGGAACAGGTCGGTGGGGCGGATCGCCTCATGCGCTTCCTGCGCATTCTTGGCGCGCGTCTTCCAGACGCGCGGCTCGGGCGGGACGTAGTCGTTGCCGTATTTCTCGCCAATGAGCTTGCGCGTGGCGCCGACCGCCTCCTGCGAGAGCGTGACACTGTCGGTGCGCATATAGGTGATGAGGCCGACCGAATCGCCGTCGATGTCGACGCCCTCGTAGAGGCGCTGGGCGGTGCGCATCGTGCGGTTGGCGCCGAAGCCGTATTTGCGCGAGGCTTCCTGCTGCAGCGACGAGGTGTTGAACGGCGGCGGCGGGTTGCGCCGGGCCTCGCGCCGCTCGATCTCGTCGACGGCGAAAGCCGCGGCCTCGATCGCGCGCACACCCGCCTCGGCGTCGGCCTTGGTGCCGATGCCGAGCCGCTCGAGCTTCTTGCCGTCGAGATGCGTCAGACGCGCGGTGAACAGCGCGCCGCGCGGCGTCAGGAAATCGACCTCGATGGTCCAGTATTCCTGCGGGCGGAACAGCTCGATCTCGGCCTCGCGCTCGCAGATGAGCCGCAGGGCGACCGACTGCACGCGCCCCGCGGAGCGCGAGCCCGGGAGCTTCCGCCAGAGCACCGGCGAGAGCGTGAAGCCCACGAGATAGTCGAGCGCGCGGCGCGCGCGATAGGCGTTGACGAGGTCCTGGTCGATGTTGCGCGGCTGCGCGAGCGCCTGGCGCACGGCGTCGCGCGTGATCTGGTTGAAGGTGACGCGCTGCACGTCGACGCCCTTCAACGCGCCCTTCTTGCGCAGGACTTCCTCGAGGTGCCACGAGATCGCCTCGCCCTCGCGGTCGGGGTCGGTGGCGAGGATCAGGCGCTTCGCGTTCCTGAGGCTCTTCGCGATCTCGCCGAGCGCGTTGCGCTTGTCGCGCAGCTCCCACTTCATGTCGAAGTCGCGCGCGGGATCGACCGAGCCGTCCTTTTCGACGAGATCGCGCACGTGGCCGTAGCTCGCCAGCACCTTGTAGCCGCTGCCGAGATATTTGTTGATCGTCTGCGCTTTCGCCGGCGATTCGACGACGACGACGTCCATTACGGACTCCGCACTAGTTTCTGCCGATGGTCCGATACCAACGGCCCCGAGCGTCGACGCGGTTGAAAAAAGGGGCCAGACCCCTTTTCGGCATTTCCGTCACTGCCGGAGTGTCGCCGTCGAAGCCGAAAAGGGGTCTGACCCCTTTTTGCCGCCGAGTCATCGCCAAAGGCCGTTGGTCTGAATTGCGATACGCGAATGATGAAGAAAGGGTTCCAATCCCTTTTTACAAGGGCGGGTCGCGTCCAGCCGCCGGTTTGAGCGGCGCGTCAAACACGACTTCCCCGGGTGTTGTCAAGCTCCGAGCCGGGCGACGCGGTTGCCGGGATGACGCTCGATGCGGCCCGCGAGTTCCAACTCCAGCAGCGCCGATGCAACCAGTGCGGGCGACAGCTCGGTCTGCCGCACGAGCTCGTCGACCGCGGTGGGCGAGGGCGAGAGATGCTCGATCAGCAGCGTGCGCGCCTTGTCGGCATCGGCCTCGGCAGGCGGCGGCAGCGGTGCGAGATCGGGCTTGGCGAGGGCCGCAGCAGGCGCCGGTGCTACGCGCCGGCCACCCAAGGCGCGCAGCACGTCCTCGGCACTCTCGGTAAGCGCCGCCCCCTGCCTGATCAAATTATTGCTACC
>SBBV01000448.1 GCA_005240015.1 Candidatus Odyssella thessalonicensis
CTGAAAGAGAACCGCGAAGCGGTTCTGCAAGAAAGCCCAGGGTTGCCGCGCAGCGGCTACCCTGGGATTCTTGGCGCAACATGGTTCAACCCCGAAGGGGTTGTGCCCGCGGCGACGCCGTTTGCACAACCGCTTCGGGTTGCCTCGATTCCCTTGCACGCGCTTCCCAGGGTGGCGGCTTCGCCGCAACCCTGGGCTTCGTTACAGAACCGCTTCGCGGTTCGCGGGCCTAACCGCACTGCGCCTTGTGGCGGAGCCAGTGGTCGGCGAGCACGCAGGCGACCATCGCTTCGCCGACGGGCACCGAGCGGATGCCGACGCAGGGATCGTGGCGGCCCTTGGTGACGACGGTCGCATCCTCGCCGTGCACGTTGACGGTGCGGCGCGGGATCAGCACCGAGGAGGTGGGCTTCACCGCGTAGCGCACGACGATGTCCTGGCCGGTCGAGATGCCGCCCAGGATGCCGCCGGCGTGGTTCGAGAGGAACTCGACCTCGCGCGCGTTCTTGCCCGGCACGTCCCTCATGCGCATCTCGTCATGCGCGTCCTCGCCGGGGATCGCGGTGATGCCGAAGCCGTCGCCGATCTCGACGCCCTTCACCGCGTTGATGCCCATGATCGCCGCGGCGAGATCGGCATCGAGCTTGGCGTAGACCGGGGCACCGAGCCCGGCGGGCGCGCCGCTCGCATGGATCTCGACCACGGCGCCGGCCGAGGAGCCTTCCTTCCTGACCATGTCGAGGAACTTCGCCCACATGCCGACCACGCCAGCATCGGGGCACCAGAACGGGTTCATGTCGACCTGCGCCCAGTCCCATTTCTCGGGATTGATGCGCAGCGGCCCGATCTTGGTCATCGCGCCGCGCACGCGGAAATCCGGGAACGCCTGCAGCAGGATCTTGCGCGCGATCGCGCCCGCCGCGACCCGCATTGCGGTCTCGCGCGCCGAGGCGCGGCCGCCGCCGCGATAGTCGCGCAGGCCGTATTTCTTGAAATAGGTGTAGTCGGCGTGGCCGGGGCGGAAGAGGTCCTTGATCTCGCTGTAGTCCCTGGAGCGCTGGTCGACATTGTCGATCACCAGTGCGATCGGCGTGCCGGTGGTCTTGCCCTCGAACACGCCCGAGAGGATGCGCACGGCATCCGGCTCCTGGCGCTGCGTCACGTATTTCGACGAGCCCGGCCGGCGCTTGTCGAGCCAGACCTGGATGTCGGCCTCGGCCAGCGCGATGCCCGGCGGCACGCCGTCGACCATGGCGCCGATCGCCGGCCCATGGCTCTCGCCCCAGGTCGAATAGCGGAAGGCCTGGCCGAACGCGTTCGACATCAGCGGGCGGAGGCGAGCTTCATGCCGCCTCGCTCTTCGCGGCCTGCATCTGCGCGATATCGGGCGCGTCGATCGCCTTCATGCCGACGATGTGGTAGCCGGCGTCGACATGGTGCACCTCGCCGGTGACGCCGCTCGCAAGGTCGGAGAGCAGATAGAGCGCGGCGCCGCCCACATCCTCGAGCGAGACGTTGCGCCGGAGCGGCGTGTTGTATTCGTTCCATTTCAGGATATAGCGGAAGTCGCCGATGCCCGACGCCGCGAGCGTCTTGATCGGCCCGGCCGAGATCGCGTTCACGCGGATGCCGCGGTCGCCCAAGTCGGAGGCGAGATAGCGCACGCTGGCCTCGAGCGCGGCCTTGGCGACACCCATCACGTTGTAATGCGGCATCACGCGCTCGGCGCCGTAGTAGGTGAGCGTGAGCAGGCTGCCGCCCTTGTCCATCAAGGCCGAGGCGCGCCGGCACACATCGGTGAACGAGAAGCACGAGATGTCCATCGTGCGGGCGAAATTGTCCCGCGTCGTGGCGACGTATTTCCCTTTGAGCTGCTCCTTGTCGGAGAACGCGATCGCGTGCACGGCAAAGTCGAGCCGGCCCCAGGTCGTCCGGATCGCCTCGAACGTGGCGTCGAGGCTCTTGTCGTCGGTGACGTCGCAGGGAACGACGAGCGGGGACTTCACCGAGGCGGCGAGCGGGCGGACGCGGCGCTCGAGCGCCTCGCCCTGGAACGTGAAGGCAAGCTCGGCCCCATGCTGGGCGGCCATGCGCGCGATGCCCCAGGCGATCGAGCGGTCGTTGGCCACCCCCATGATGAGGCCCTTCTTGCCGTGCATCAGCGCTGCGGGCGCGGACATGGGCATTTCCTTTGAAAGCTGCGGGTTTCCTGCATCCTAGCGGAGCGTGTGCGCGGGTTCAAAGAGAAGTGAACAGGAAGGCGGCAGGAGGAAGCTTCACCACCAAGACACCAAGACACCAAGACACCAAGAAGGACAGGTTGCGCGCGAAGACGCGCGAAGGAGAAAGCCTTCCCCCGCTTGCAGGGGAAGGTTGGATGGGGGTCTCTCCGCCGGGAGTCGCGCGAATCGTTTAGCCCCCGAAATAGGCAATGCGGCGAGGAAACCTAACCGCTAGGATGCCCAACCGGGCACGCGGCATGGAACATGGGCGTTTCGAGCGGCGGCTGATGGCGATCCTGGCGGCGGACGTCGCCGGGTACAGCCGGCTCGTCGGGCTCGACGAGGAAGGCACCGTCGCGCGCCTGCAAGCATTGCGCACGGAAATCGTCGAGCCGGCCATCGCCGACCATCACGGGCGGCTCGTGAAGACGACGGGTGACGGATTCCTCGTCGAGTTCGGCAGCGCTATCGCCGCCGTGCGCTGCGCGCTTGCCATCCAGACCGCCATCGCGCATCGCGAGGCGGCGGTGGCGCCGGAGCGACGGCTGCTCCTGCGCATCGGCATTCAGCTCGGCGACGTGCTCCTGGAAGGCGGCGACATCTTCGGGGATGGCGTGAACGTCGCGGCGCGGCTGGAAGGGCTGGCCGATGCGGGCAGCATCGTCGTCTCGCAGGCCGTGCGCGAGCAGGTCGAAGGGCGCATCCCGATAGGCTTCGCCGACCTCGGCCCGCGGACCCTCAAGAACATCGATCGTCCCGTGCGGGCCGCGCGCATCGTGCCGGACGAGGCTGTGGAGCCTGAGAAGACATCGCGCCGGCGCTACGCGCGCGTCGCCGCGATCGCGCTTTGCCTCGTGGCCGCGGCTGCTGCGGGTCTCGCGCTCTGGACCCCGCCTTGGCATTCGGCGCCCTCGTCACCGCCCAGTGCAGCGCTGCCCTCGCGCCCGGTCGTGGCGATCCTGCCTTTCGCGAACCTCTCGGGCGATGCGGCACAGGACTATTTCAGCGACGGCGTCACCGAGGATGTGATCGCGGCGCTCGGGCGCTTCGGCGAGCTCGCGGTGCTGGCGCGTGGCGCCGTGATGCAGTTCAAGGGCAAGGCGCTGCCGCCGGAAGAGCTCGGCCGGCTGCTGAAGGCAAGATATCTCGTCGAAGGCAGCGTACGGCGCACACCGGAGCGGATTCGCTTCTCGATTCAGCTCTCCGATGCGGCGCGGGGACGTCTGCTGTGGTCCGACCAGTTCGACGGGGAGCCGAAGGATGTATTCTCCCTTCAGGAACAGGTAGCGCGCCGGATCGCGGGCACGCTTGCGGTGCAGGTCCGGCGTCTCGAGGAGATCCGCTCCACCGCCAAGGGAGCGGGCAACCTCGACGCCTACGACCTGGTCCTGCGCGGCCGCGCGCAGCTGGCCAAGGTCACGCGCCGCGGCAATGTCGAGGCGCGGCGGCTTTTCGAAGAGGCGATTCGGCTCGATCCGTCGAATGCAGCCGCCCATGTCGGACTCGGCAGCGGTTACCGCGACGTGGTCGCATACGGCTGGACCGAGACCCCGGGCGAGGCGATGGCGAAGGCCGAGGCCGCCGCGCGCCGGGCCATCGCGCTCGATCCGCAATCGGCCAGCGCCCACGCGCTGCTCGGCCGCATTCTTGTCGCCTACCGGCAATACGAGCAGGCGGAGGCGGCGGCGCGCAACGCGCGCGCGCTCAATCCGAGCGATCCGGAGGGGCATGCAATTCTCGGCGCGGTGGCGCTGTGGTCGGGCAGGATCGCCGACGCCATCGCCGCCTTGGAATTGGCGCACGGCCTCGACCCCGATCTTGCGGCCGAGCGCATGCTGGCCTTGGCGATCGCGTACTACCTGGCCGATCGCCACGCCGATTCTTTGCGGATCTCCGAGCGCCTGCTGGCGCGGAACGAGAATCTCGGGTTCGCCCATGCGACGCTGGCCGCAGCCTACGCGCAGCTCGGGCGCGATGAAGAGGCTCGCGCAGCCGTGGCGCGGGCAAAACGGCTCCTGCCCTACCTCGATGCCGACACGCTCGGCTCGCAGCTGCGCGAGCCGGCGCACCGCGCAAAGTTTCTCGCCGGCCTTCGCAAGGCCGGCCTCCAATGACCCACGCTATCGCCGGGGTGACGGCGGCTGCTCACTGCGGATGCGCCGCCAGGTGTCCTCGGCGGCGCTCTTGGTCGCTGCCGGATCCTTCACAAACTGCGCGCGCCCGCGTTGACTGAAAAACACGAAAAGCTTGCCGTCGGAGATGATCCAACTCTCCGGATCGGCCTCGACCTGATGTCCCTTCGATAGCCCTGCGGTGCAGTACCCCGCAAATTGCGGCGCGTAGCGGTCGGGATCGGCCACGAACATGTCGCGATGCCGCGTGTTGGCGAACAAGTAGCGCGTGCCGTCCCACACGTACGTGATGGCAGGATCGCCCTGCACCGCCTTGTTCATGGTGAAATAGGCGACCGGATCGTAGCCGCGAATGGCGGTGCGCGTTTCGGCAACAGAAGAAGCGGCCGCGACAAGCGTCGCCGCCGCCAACAGCACGATGGCGCGTATGAAGCGTCCGGCACGCATGGAACAGCCTCCTTCAACCGGGAGACGGGCGAGAGGAATTATGACACCAAACCCTGCAGGACGGCGTCAAAATGGCGTGACGGGAAAGGTGTGCGGCCGGCGCAGCGGCCGGCGACATCGCGTGCGTCGCGCGTCGAAGCTCGCGCCGATCGCGGTTTTCGTCTCTCGGGCCGGCCTATAGCCCGACAAGGCTGCGCGCGAAGTCCTTGGGGTCGAACGGGCGGAGATCGTCTGCGCCCTCGCCGACGCCGATCGCGTGGAGCGGCAGGCCGAAGCGCTCGGCGAGCGCCACCACCACGCCGCCCTTGGCCGTGCCGTCGAGCTTGGTGACCGCGAGGCCCGTCACCTGGGCGGTGGCCCGGAAGACCTCCACCTGCTGATGCGCGTTCTGGCCGATATTGGCGTCGAGCACGAGCAGCACCGTGTGCGGCGCCGCGGGGTCGAGCTTCTTCACCACGCGCAGGATCTTCGCGAGCTCGGCCATGAGCTCGGTCTTGTTCTGGAGGCGGCCGGCCGTGTCGATGAGGAGCGCGTCGTCGCCGCGCGCCTTCGCCTGCTCGAGCGCCTCGAAGGCGAGGCCGGCCGAATCGGCGCCCGGCTGCTTGGCGACGACCGGGCAGCCGGTGCGCTCGCCCCAGATCTTGAGCTGGTCGATGGCGGCGGCGCGGAACGTATCGCCGGCGGCCATGGTCACGCGCTTCCCGGCGGCCTTGAGCTGCTGCGCCAGCTTGCCGATCGTCGTCGTCTTGCCGCTGCCGTTCACGCCGACGACGAGCACTACATGCGGCTTCTTCGCCGGATCGAGCGTCAAGGGCCTGGCGACCGGCGCCAGGATCGCCGCGATCTCTTCGGCCAGCGCCGTGCGGATCTCGCCCTCGCTCACCTCGCGCTCGAAGCGCCGCTTCGTGAGCGCGCTCGCGAGCTTGGCTGCCGTGGCGGGGCCGAGATCGGCTTGGATCAAGAGCTCCTCGAGCTCGGCGATCGCCGCGTCGTCCAGTTTGCGCCCGCCCTTGAACAGGCCGGCGATGCCGTCGCCGAGCTTGGCCGAGGATTTCGCCAGTCCGGCCTTGAGCCGGGAAAACCAGTTCATGCGGCCTCTTCGTAGTCCGCCGCTTCCGCGATCAACGTATTGACCGTGGCGCGCGCGACGCGCACGCGCGCGATGCTGCCGGGCGCCAGGCCGGCCGGCAGCGCGATCGGCGCGTAGCGCTCGGTGCGGCCCCGGCCCGGCCGCTCGACCAGCGCCGCCACGTCGCGGCCGACCTGGCTCGCGAGAAAGCGCGCGAGCACCGCTTCGCCGGCCGCGCGCAATCGCGCGGCGCGCTCGCGCCGCACGGGCACCGGCACTTGTGGCATCTTCGCGGCCGGTGTGCCCTGGCGCGCCGAGTAAGGGAAGACGTGAAGGTAGGCAAGGCCGCAATCCTCCACGAGCGCGAGCGTATTGGCGAACATCGCCTCGCTCTCGGTCGGAAAGCCGGCGATGAGATCGGCACCGAGCGCGATGCCGGGGCGCACGCGCCGCGCGCGCTCGGCGACGGCGATGGCGTCGGCGCGCAGGTGCCGCCGCTTCATGCGCTTCAAGACGAGATCGTCGCCGGCCTGCAGCGAAAGGTGGAGATGCGGCATAAGGCGCGGCTCGTCCGCGATGAGGCGCCAGAGTTCGTCGTCGATTTCGACCGGATCGAGCGAGGTGAGCCGGAGGCGCGGCAGCTCGGGCACGGCCTTGAGCAGCCGCGCGGTCATCTCGCCCAAGCTCGGCTTGCCGGGCAGATCGGTGCCGTAGGAGGTGATGTCGACGCCGGTCAGCACGATCTCGTTGTAGCCGGCGGCGACGAGCGTACGCACCTGCTCGACGATCGGTCCCAACGGCACCGAGCGCGAATTCCCGCGCCCGTAGGGGATGATGCAGAACGGCTGCGATCATCGCTGCAC
>SBBV01000343.1 GCA_005240015.1 Candidatus Odyssella thessalonicensis
CCGGCCGGTCGATCAGGCGCGAGACGAGCACTTCCTTCTCTGAGGGGCGTCCTTCGCGCTTGAAAAAGCCGCCGGGAATCTTGCCGGCGGCGAAGGCCTTCTCCTGGTAGTGCACGGTGAGCGGGAAGAAATCGAGGTCGGGTCGCGGCGCCTTCTCGGCGACGGCGGTGCAGAGCACGGCGGTTTCGCCGAGCGTCGCGAGCACAGCGCCATCGGCTTGGCGCGCGATGCGCCCGGTTTCGAGGACGAGTTTCTTCCCGCCCCAACTGATTTCTTCACGGTAGACGTTGAACATGGTCTTTCCTTCGCGGACATGATGCGGCTCGGCGCGCCGGCAGCATCTCGAACGCTGCGCGCGGAACCGCGAGGCCGGGCCCCCATGGGCCGCGGCCGCAGTTTCGGAGTTGAGCCGGAGGGCGGATCCCGCCGGCGCTTATCTGGAGGATCGCTGCCTGATCCTCGCCCATCGGGCGGGCCTTAGCGACGAATCTCGAGCCGCTCGATCAGGGCCTCGTAGCGCTTCTGGTCCTTGCGCTTCAGGTAATCGAGCAGCCGGCGCCGTTGACCGACCATCAGCATGAGGCCGCGGCGCGAGTGATTGTCCTTGTTGTGCCCTTCCAGATGGGTCGTGAGGTTGCGGATGCGCTCGGTCAGGATCGCGACTTGCACCTCGGGCGAGCCGGTGTCGCCGGCCTTGGGTGCGTATTGCTTGACCAGCTCTTGCTTGCGGTCCGCCGTAATCGACATCGGGTACTTCCTTTCGCGTTAGAGGTTGAAGAGCCGCAGCGGGTGCGCGAGCGCACCGTCCCAGGTCAGCAAAGCCACCGGCTTTCCTTCGGCCATGGCGTAGAGGGTTGCACCCTCCGCCAGGGCGTCGACGACCTTGCGGTTGTCGCTGCGGAGCACGGGCACCGGCCGGCCTTGCTTCAGGCGATCGGCCTCGCGTCCGGTCAGGGCCAGCGCCGGGATGTCGTCCAGCGCGGTCTCGATCGGCCGCAATAGTGCCAGTAACGAATCGGCGGGGCCCAAAGCCCCGCTCGACAAGGCATTATGGCTGATCTCCTCCAGCTTTGCCAGGGGTACCGCCTGAGAGAGGCCAAAAGGCCCCACACCCTCCCGCCTAAGGGCCGCCACATGCCCGACCGTGCCCAGGGCCTGGGCCAGGTCGCGGACGAGGCTCCGGATGTAGACGCCCTTGCCGCACACCGCCCGGAACTCGGCGTGGTCGGGGTCGGGGGCGCCCAAGAATTCGAGCGAGTGGACGATCACGCGCCGGCTGGCCAGCTCGACCGCCTCGCCAGCACGGGCGAGGTCGTAAGCGCGCTCCCCCTCGACCTTGATCGCCGAGAAGGCCGGCGGGCGCTGCTCGATGACGCCGGTGAAGCGCGGGAGGACGGAGCGGATCGCCGCCGCGTCCGGCCGCACGGGGCTGGCGGCCGTAACGCGGCCCTCGCGGTCGTCGGTCTCGCGCGCCTCGCCCCAAGCCGCCGTGAATCGATAGGTTTTGCGGCCTTCCATGGCAAAGGCGACCGTCTTCGTCGCCTCGCCAAGCGCGATCGGCAGCACGCCGCTCGCGAGCGGATCGAGCGTTCCGGCATGGCCGGCCTTCTGCGCATCGAAGAGGCGGCGCACCGCGCCGGTGGCGCGCGTGGCGGTCATCCCCGCGGGCTTGTCGAGGACGAGCCAGCCATGCACCGGCCGGCCGCGCTTCCGCCTAGCCACGGCGCGGCCGGGACCGCTGGCGCCGCTGCGGCGGCGAGCGCCGCCCGTGCTTCGTCTCTGGCGGCGGCTCGGGCTCCAGGTCGCGCGCCACGCGCGGATCGCTCAGCAACTGGGCGACGCGGTCGGCAGCGTCGAAGGTTTCGTCGGCGGCAAAGCGGAGCTGCGGCGCGAATTTGAGGCGGACCGCACGCGTCACTTCGCCGCGCAGCCATGGCGCCTCGCGATTGAGCGCCGCCACCACCGCATCGCGATCGCGCCCGCCGAGCGGCATCACGTAGACGGTGACGTTGCGGAGGTCGGGCGTCGTGCGCGCCTCGGTGACCGTGATCGAGACGTCAGTGAGCTCAGGATCGCGGAAATGCCCGTGCGCGAAGATCTCGACCAGCGCGTGCCGGATCGCCTCGCCCACGCGCAGATGGCGGCCGGATGTGTGCTCGCGATCGTGGGACTTACGCATGCATTCGCGCTTTACGTGGTTCGAGGCTCGGGTGAACGCAAGTGCGTTCGCCCGAGCACCTCACCATGAGGATGAATTCTTCTCGCGCCAGCGCCGATCGTTTGCCAACCAAGCGCCTGATGCTGAGGTGCTCACCGCCGCTCCTGCGGCGGTGAGCCGCGAAGCACGCACGGCGCCGCGGCCGGCCTAGAGCGTCGCCGCGACTTCCTCGACGACGTAGCACTCGATCTGATCGCCCTGACGGATGTCCTGGTAGTTCTCGAACGCCATGCCGCATTCGAGCCCGGCCTTGACCTCGCGCACCTCGTCCTTGAAGCGCTTCAATGTCGAGAGCTTGCCCTCGTGGATCACGACGTTGTCGCGCAGGAGGCGCACGCCGCAGCCGCGCTTGACCACGCCCTCGGTGACCTTGCAGCCGGCGACGTTGCCGACCTTGCTGATCTTGAACACTTCGAGGATCTGCGCGTAGCCGATGAAGCTCTCGCGCTTGACCGGCGCCAAGAGGCCGGTCATCAGCTTCTTCACGTCGTCGGCGATGTCGTAGATGATCGAGTAGTAGCGGATGTCGATGCCGTCACGCTGCGCCAAGTCGCGCGCCTGCGCCGACGCGCGCACGTTGAAGCCGATGATGAAGGCGCCTGATGTCTTGGCGAGCGTCACGTCGGATTCGTTGATGCCGCCCACGCCGGAGAGCAGCACGCGCACTTTCACCTTGTCGGTCGAGAGGCCCTCGAGCACGTTGACGATGGCCTCGGCCGAGCCCTGCACGTCGGTCTTGACGACGACGCCGAGCTCCTTCGCGGCACCCTCGCTGATCTTCGAGAACATCTGCTCGATGGTGCCGCGCGCGACCACGC
>SBBV01000598.1 GCA_005240015.1 Candidatus Odyssella thessalonicensis
CCGCATGAGCGTCGGCGAGCGGCGCGTCATCTGGCGCGGCGTGGCCGAGGACCGCGTCAAGGTGCTGCTTGGCGTGCGCTCGACATTGGCCAGCGTCTCGAGTGCCGGCGTGGCCGAGGCGAGCACGATCGGGAAACCGCCGAGATGCGCGCGCGCCACCGCCATGTCGCGCGCGTGGAACGGCACGCCGTCGGTGCGCTTGTAGGTGCTGTCGTGCTCCTCGTCGACGACGATGAGCCCGAGATCGGGAAAGGGCAGGAACAGCGCCGAGCGCACGCCAAGCAGCACCTTGACGCGGTCCTCGGCCACGCCGCGCCAGATGACGCGCCGCTCGCCGACGCTCATGCGGTTGCGCCAATAGGCCGGCGGCGCGCCGAAGCGCTTCGTGAAACGGTGGATCCACTGCACCGTGAGCGCGATCTCGGGCACCAGCACCAGCACCTGCTTGCCGGCGCGGATCGCATCGGCGATCGCCTCGAAATAGACCTCGGTCTTGCCCGAGCCGGTCACACCTTCGAGCAGCGTGGCGCTGTAGGCGCCCTCGCGCACCGACTGGCGAAGCAGCCCGGCCGCCGCCTCTTGCTGGGCCGAGAGCTCGACCGGCGCAAAATCGGGATCGGGCGTGCTGCCCGGCGGAGTCCCGTCGGGCGCACGCTCGATGCGCCGGGCGGCGCCGATCTCGATGAGCGCCTTCACGATGCCGTCGCTGATTTGGGCCGCGCGCCTGAGGTCGGCGGCGCTCATCGGGCCTTGCGCCGCCAGCACCTCGAGCGCGCGCCGGCGCTGCTCGGTGAGCGGCTTGGCCGAAGTGAACCCGGCGACAGCCTCGAGCAGCGCCACCGGGGCCGGCGGCAGCAGTACCTCGCTACGCGGCAGCGCCATGTCGAGCACGGCGCCGACCGACGAGACGGAGTAATTCGCCACCCACTCGACGAAGCGGCGATGCGCCTCGGGCATCGGCGGCAGGTCGAGCCGCGCGGTTATGGGCTTGATGCGCGCATCCGCCACACCGCCCCGCGCGCGGCCCCAGACCACGCCGATCTCCTCGCGATCGCGCAGCGGCACCACGACGTAATCACCGGCGGCGAGCGTAACGCCTTCGGGAACCGCATAGTCGTAGGCGCCCGCGAGCGCCAAGGGCAACAATACGCCTACGCGCGCCGGTGCTGCATCGTGTCCGGCGGGATTTTCTTGCGCGAATCTGGCGCCACTCACCGGTTTGCCTTATATAGAAAGGACCGGACGCGCAACGCGAAACCGATCTTCGCGGGGGTGCTGCCGGAGGCCGCAGCGCTCTCGATCGCTTCCGGCATCGGGCTGCCGGGCGATGGAAAGATGCAAGCCGAGGAACGCATGAAATTCTTTATCGACACGGCCAATCTCGACGAAATCCGCGAGCTCGCGATGACCGGGCTGCTCGACGGTGTGACCACCAATCCGTCGCTGATCGCGAAGTCCGGTCGCAGCATTCTCGAAGTGATCAAGGAGATTTGCGACGTCGTCCCCGGCGACGTCAGCGCCGAGGTGACCGCCACCGAATACCAGTCCATGGTGCGCGAAGGCCAGCGCCTCGCCAAGATCGCCAAGAACGTGGTCATCAAGGTGCCGCTCACGATGGAGGGCCTGAAGGCCTGCAAGACCTTCCGCCACGAAGGCATCAAGGTGAACGTGACGCTGTGCTTCTCGGCCGCGCAGGCGCTGCTCGCCGCCAAGGCCGGCGCCACCTACATCTCGCCCTTCGTGGGCCGCCTCGACGACGTCGGCCACGACGGCATGTCGCTGATCGCCGACATCGTGGCGATGTACAAGAACTATCCCAAGATCGAGACCGAAGTGCTCGTCGCCTCGGTGCGCAATCCCGGCCATGTCGTGATGGCCGCGAAGATGGGTGCGCACGTGGCGACGCTGCCGCCCGCGGTGCTGAAGCAGATGTTCCAGCACCCGCTCACCGAGAAGGGCTTGAAGGCCTTCTTGGATGATTGGGCCAAGACCGGCCAGAGCATCCTCGAAGCCCCCAAAGCGGCGCGACGTGAGCAAGCCTAGCCCCCTCGCCAGCGCGCCCGCGCCCCGCCTCAGCGAAGACCAGGTCGTCGACTATCTGCGCCGGCATCGGGATTTTCTCGAGCGCCATCCCGAGCTGATCGCCGAGCTCTTGCCGCCCGAGCACAGGAACGGGCGCGCCGTCGTCGACCTCCAGCACTATCTGATCGACCGCCTGCGCCGCGACCTCGCCGAGGTGCGCCAGCTGCACGACAGCACCATCACCGCCGCGCGCGGCAATCTCCAGAGCCAGCAGCGCGTGCACGGCGCGGTGATCGACCTCATGAACGCGCCGTCGTTCGAGCACTTCGTCGAAGGGATCACCACCGATCTCGCGCTGAAGCTCGATGTCGACGCGGTTTCGCTCTGCGTCGAGAGCTCGCGGCCCAACCAGCCGCGCACCAAGAGCGGCGTGCGCTTCCTGGCGCTGGGCTCGGTCGATGCGCTGATGGGGCCCGGGAGGGAGATCATGCTGCGGCCCGCGATCACCGCCGAGCGCGCGCTCTATGGGCCGGCGGCGGCGCTGGTGAAATCCGACGCGCTGTTACGGCTCGCGATCGGCGCCGCGGCGCCCACCGGCGTCATCGCCATCGGCTCGCGCGAGCCCGGCCATTTCCGTGCCGGCCAGGGCACCGAGCTGCTCGTGTTCCTCGCCAAGACCATCGAGAGCACCGCGCGCGCATGGCTCGATCTCGGGGATTGAGCTTCGCCCGCGCCGCGCCGGAGCTGGCGGCGGCGACGCGCGATTGGCTGAAGCGCCTCAAGCACGAGAAGCGATATTCGAAACACACTCTCGACGCGTACGCGCGCGACATCGACGCGCTATACACGTTTCTCTCCGATCATGTTGGTGGCGAGCTGGGTTTTGGTGAACTCAAGGACCTGCGTGTCGCAGATTTTCGCGCGTGGCTCACTTCACGGACTCTCAGTAAGAAAAAATACGCCAATTCTTCGTCCGCGCGCGCGATTTCATCGGTGAGAAGCTTTTTCCGCTATCTCGACCGTGAGGGAATCCTCAGCAATCCCGCCGTAGACCATGTCAAGTCGCCCAAGCTGCCCAAGGTGGCCCCGAGACCCATAAAGGCGAGCGAGGCCCTCTACCTGATCGACAACGCCGAACATGACGCATCCGAGCCATGGGTGGCCGCCCGGAACGTCGCGGTGCTGATGCTGCTTTATGGCTGCGGCCTGCGCATCGCCGAGGCGCTGTCGTTGACGCGCGCCGAAGCGCCCGAGGGCGATACCATCACCATCACCGGCAAGGGCCGGAAGCAGCGCATGGTGCCGCTGCTGCCGGCCGTGCGCGACGCGGTCGCCGCTTACATCGCTGCGTGCCCGCACGCGTTGGCGCCGGCGGGGCCGCTGTTCGTCGGCGTCCGCTGCGGCCCGCTGCATCCGCGCATCGTGCAAGGCCTGATCCAGAAGCTGCGCCCGCTGCTCGGCCTGCCCGAAACCGCGACCCCGCACGCGCTGCGCCATTCCTTCGCGACGCATCTCCTCGCCGGCGGCGGCGACCTGCGCACGATCCAGGAGCTGCTCGGCCACGCCTCGCTCTCGACCACGCAGCGCTACACCGCCGTCGACGCCAAGAAGCTGCTCGACGTCTACGACAAGGCGCATCCGAGAGCGAAAGGGTAGCCCGCCCTCCCCACCGTCATCCTGAGCGAAGCGAAGGATATAGCCTCCACCGCCGACGGCATTGACGCGGAGGCTAGGTCCTTCGCTTCGCTCAGGATGACGATTTGGGTAAGTGCGCGTCACTCGCCGCACATCACCGCCTGCCACACCGCGAGCGCGGCGAGCGCGGCGGTGTCGGCGCGCAGCAGGCGCGCGCCGAGGGAGACGGGAACGACGGCCGGCACCGCGCGAATGCGCTCGAGCTCCTCGGGCACGAAGCCGCCTTCGGGGCCGATCAGGATGGCCCAGGGCTCGGGCATCTTCGCCCGCTCCGCGGCGAGGGCTTCGGCGATGGGGCGGCCGACGCGGGTCTCGTCGCAGAAGAGCAGGCGGCGGCCGCGCGGCCACGCATCGAGCACCTTGTCGAGACGTGCCGCCGCGCGCGCTTCCGGCACGGAGAGGCGCTCGCACTGCTCGGACGCCTCGATCATATTGGCCCGCATGCGCTCGACATTCACGCGCGCGACCGCGGTGCGGCGCGTGAACACCGGCTGGATCGCCGAGACGCCGAGCTCGGTGGCCTTGGCGGCGACGAAATCGATCGCGGTGCGCTTGATCGGCGCCGCCAAAAGCCAGAGATCGGGCTCGGGCGCCTGCGGGCGCGTCTGCTCGCTCACGGCGGCGGCGCCCTTGCCCTTGCCGAGCGCCGCGATCGTCGCCTGCCATTCGCCGTGGCGGCCGTTGAAGAGGCGCACCGCATCGCCGGGTGCGCGGCGCATCACGTTCCGGAGATAATGTGCCTGCGCCGGATCGAGCGGCACCTCGGCGCCGGCCGCGAGATCGGCCTCGACATGGAGGCGCACGCCCACATGGATCGCGGCCTCTCGCCGCCCCGCGTGCAACGTGTCGCCTTGGTTGGACCCTTTCATAGGGCTAACCTTAGAACATGGACGCGGCGCGGAACACGCAAGGCCTGATCGCCGGCACCGACATGCCGGCCCGGGGCTGGGTCGACCGCCTCCTGCCCGCCTCGCTCCGCCCCTACGCGAAGCTGATGCGGCTCGACCGGCCGATCGGCACGTGGCTCTTGCTCTGGCCGTGCTGGTGGAGCCTGGTCTGGGCGGTCGAGCGCGCACCGGGAAGCGCCCGCGAGTGGCTCTATCTCGCCTGGCTCTACGCGCTGTTCGGCATCGGCGCGATGGTGATGCGCGGCGCCGGCTGCACCTACAACGACATCGTCGATCGCGACTTCGACGCCAAGGTCGAGCGCACGCGCACGCGGCCGATCCCGAGCGGCCAGGTGAGCGTTCGGGCCGCCGGCGTTTTCCTGGGCCTGCAGCTCATGCTCGGCTTCGTCATCCTGCTGCAGCTCAACTGGTTCGCGGTCGGGCTCGGCGCGGCCTCGCTGGCGCTCGTCTTCACCTATCCGCTGATGAAGCGGATCACCTACTGGCCGCAGTTCGTGCTCGGTCTCGCGTTCAACTGGGGCGCGCTTCTGGGCTGGGCGGCGGTGACGGGGTCGCTCGCGCTTGCGCCGGTGCTGCTCTACCTCGCCGGCATCGCCTGGACGCTCGGCTACGACACGATCTACGCGCACCAGGACAAGGAGGACGACATCCTCGTCGGCGTGAAGTCCACCGCGCTGAAGCTCGGCGCCAACACGCGGCCCTGGCTCGCGGGCTTCTACACGGCGGCCGTAGCCCTGTTCGCGGCCGCCGGCATCGCCGACGGGCTCGGCTGGCCCTTCTACGTGGCGCTGGCCGCGGGCGCGCTGCAGCTCGCCTGGCAGGTCGCCGATCTCGACCTCGACAATGCCGCCGATTGCCTCGTGAAGTTCAGGTCGAACCGCTGGTTCGGCTGGATTCTCGTGGCCGGCCTCTTCGCCGATCTCCTGCTGCTGCGCCGGTGAACGCCGCCATCCTCGACGACCGCGCCGGCTTCATCCGTGCCAACACGCGGCTCGCCGCGCCGCGACTCATTCCCGAGATCCGGCTCTACCAAGCCGACAAGCTCCTGCCGCTCTGGCGGGCGACCGAGCCCGAGCTCGAGGCGCTCGGGCTGCCGCCGCCCTACTGGGCCTTCGCGTGGGCCGGCGGACAGGCATTGGCGCGCTATCTGCTCGACCATCCCGAAACGGTCGCCGGGAAATGCGTGCTCGACTTCGGCGCCGGCTCGGGCCTGGCCGCCATCGCCGCCACCAAGGCCGGCGCGGCGCGTGTGATCGCGGCCGAGATCGACGCCTTCGCGCGGACGGCGATCGCGCTCAATGCCGAGGCCAACGGCGTGACCCTCGAAATCGCCGCCGGCGACATCGTGGACACGATCGATCCGGCCTGGCAGGTCGTGATCGCCGGCGATGTCTGCTACGAGCAGCCGATGGCGCGGCGCGTCGAGGCCTGGCTCAGGGCGCTGGCACGGCGGGCGCCGGTGCTCATCGGCGATCCCCAGCGCACCTATTTCCCGGCCCACGGCCTGGCGCAGCTCGCCCGCTATACCGTGCCGACCACGACCGAGATCGAGGACAGCGACCTGCGCGCGGCCGCGGTTTGGCGCGTGATGTGATCAGGGTCACGGCGCGTAAAGGTTTCGCCGGCTAGGCTTGTGCTACACTCGCCAGCCA
>SBBV01000340.1 GCA_005240015.1 Candidatus Odyssella thessalonicensis
CGCCGAGAGATCCTTCGCTTCGCTCAGGATGACGCAGCGGGCGGGAGGCTGCCGGGCGAGCTACGCCGCCGACGGGTTGCCGGAGCTGCGCAGCGTGACGAACCGGCGCAGCACGTCGAACCAGAACAGCGTGAACAGCGAGAGCGCCAGCACGGTGAGCGCGATGCCGATCACCCAGCGCAGATAGTCGAGCACGTACGGCGCGCAGGCGGTGGCGAGCTGCGCCTCGGCGCGCTTGAGGCGCGTATCGGCCTCGGTGCGCTCGTCGACCGGGCGGCCGGCGTCGCCGGCGATGCGCCGCGCCTCGTCGCGCGCGCGGCGCAGGAGATCGCCCTCGGGGCAGAGGCCGCGTGCCAGCGGCATCGCATCCGCGTACCATCCAAGCGGCAGGCGCCGGCGCGCCTGCAGTGTCTCGATCAGGTTCTCGGTCGAGCACTCGGGCCGGTCGCCGGCTTTCAAGTCGGTGATCGAGCAGCGCTGCGCGGCGGTGGCCGCCGCGCGCTGGATCATCTGCGCGATCTCGCCGTCGATCCAGATGTTGCGCGCCATGCCGATCGTGTCGGCGTTGAACAGCAGCGCCACCACTGCGGCCACGCCCAGCGTGATCGCCATCATCTTGCGCCGATACCAGCCGGTGAGCCGGTTCGCCGCCTGCTCGTACCAGCGCGCGAGATGCGCTTCGAGCTCGGCCACGGTGGCGCCGTCGGCGGTGACGAAACCCTTCAGCACTTCGGCGATGTGGCGATAGCAGACCTGCTCCGCCTCGAGCTGCGCCATCTTCTGGGTCTGCGTGCCCGCATAGCCGAGATATTCACGGATGTAGTCGTCCTGCTCGCGTTGCGCGTTCTTGGCGACGTCTTCGCCGGTGGCGAGCTGGTTCTCGGCCGTGGCGAGCTCGCCCGGCGTGGCGCCGCTGCGCCTCAAGTTGCGCTCGCGCTGGCGCAGCTGCTCCAGCACCTGCTCGGCTTCCTCGACGCGCTGGGCCACGATCTGGCCCTTCCTGTAGATCTCCATCTTCAGCTGTTCGTACTTCTCGACGATGCGGTCGATGTTGGCGAGAAAGCTGCCGGGCGAGAGATCGTTGCCGATGGCGGCAAGCTTCTTCTCGGTCTGCGCCAGGAACGCCTTCGCGAACAGCGCGCCCGGAATGTAGGAGGGATCGCGCTCGCCCTGGCGCAGCCCGGCGATCAACGGATGCCGGTAGAGCTCCTCGGTGACCCGCTTGAACTTCGTGTCGTTGAGCAGCGTCTCGATGCCGGCGCGCAAGGTGCGCGCGCGCAGCCGCGTGGCCTGGGCAATCCACTCGTTGACGATCGTGCAGAGAAGGCTGAGGAGCAGGTAGACGACGACGAGGCCGAGCACCACGTCCAAAATCGCAATCCCGGTCATGTTTCTCCTTTTTATGCGATCTGCCGGGCCCGCAAACGGAGTCGCGGGAGGAAGCTAGGGGGAAACGCCGCCGGTGTCGAGGCGGCCGCGCCGGCCGGGAGTTACTCCGCGGCGGCCAGGCTCGGCGCCAGCAGCGGCTGATCGGGCTTGGCGACGATGTCGCGGCTCAGTCGACGCAGGTGGTAGCCCATGAGCGAGAGCGTTATGGCGAGGCCGATCGCCACCGGGCCGCGGCGCGCGGCGAAGCGCATGAGCTTCCAGAAATAGCGCCGCGCCTCGTCGCGCACGCCCAGGTGCCAGAGCGTGCGGAACAAGACGCCGAGCTCGCGCCTGCCGAGCGGGAACGATCGGAGCGCTGGCGGAATGCGCCGCCCCAGCGTGCTGCGCGCGCGCCGGTAGAACATCTCGGGCTCGTAGATGCGGCCGACCACGCGCTTGTAGCCCGCGATCAGCTTCGCGCGCTCCATGCGCGGAACGAAATTGAGCCCGCTGGCGTCGACGATGCCGCCGGAGAAGCGCCCGAGCAGCCGGCCCTCGGCCTTCAAGCGGTCGTAGAGTTGCGTGTGCGGGATGGCGCTCAGCAGCGAAACCGTAGCGAGCGCGATGTTGGTTTCCGCGATGAACGAGGCCTGCGCGTCGAAGATCGCTTCCGTGTCGGAATCGAAGCCGACGACGAAGCCGCCCCACACCGCGATGCCATGCGCGTGGATGGTGGCGAGCGCCTGCGCCATGTTGCGCTTCAAGTTCTGCACCTTGTGGCATTCGGCGAGCGAGGCGGGCGAGACGCTCTCGAGGCCGATGAACACGGCAGCGAAGCCCGCGCGCACCATCAAGTCGAGCAGGCCCGGATCGTCGGCCATGTTGAGGCTGGCCTGGGTGAGGAACACGAAGGTGCGGCGGTGGCTCTCGCGCCATTCGACCATGGCCTCGAGCAGCTCGCGGCAACGCTTCTTGTTGCCGTAGAAATTGTCGTCGGCGATGAAGACGTTGCGGCGCCAGCCCACGTCGTAGAGCGCCTGCAGTTCGGCGTGCACCTGCGCCCTGGGCTTCACGCGCGGCTTGCGCCCGTTGAGGATGATGATGTCGCAGAATTCGCAGTCGAACGGACAGCCGCGCGAAAGCTGGATCGTCATCGAATCGTAGTCGTCGAGCCGGATCAGGCTCCAATCGGGCGGCGGCGTCTTGGTCACGTCCGGATAGCCGTTGGCGCGGTAGATCGGCTTCGCGCGCCCGGCCTCGAGATCGGCGCAGAGCTCGTCGATCACGTCCTCGGCCTCGCCGAGCACAAAGTGGTCCACGCCCGCGATGTCGGCGTGGTAGTGGAAGAAGTGCGGGCCGCCGGCGACGATGCGCTTCTGCTTGGCGCGGCAGCGGGCGATCACCTCGTTGACCGAGTCCTGCTGCACGGTCATCGCGCTGATGAACACGACGTCGGCCCAGTCGAGCGCTTCGTCCTCGAGCGGCGCCACGTTGAGATCGACGAGGCGGCGCGGCCAGGCGCGCGGCAGCATCGCGGCCACGGTGAGCAGGCCGAGCGGCGGCAGCGACGCCTTGACGCCCGCGATCGGCAGGGCGTGCTGAAAGCCCATATAGGTGACGGGATAGAGCGGATAGACGAGAAGAACTTTCACGCCCGGCTCCCCCTTGCGTCAGCGGACCAACGCCGTGCGCGGCGCCGCGTTCCGACCGATGGACGCGTTTGGCGCGTCATGCCGCGGCTTCGAAGCGCGACGACGAGCGGAACGCGGCGCGCGGCCCGCCTTGGCGATCGAGCAGGCGCAGATGGGCGAACGAGAGCAAGCCCACCGCCACCGGGAAGAGCAGCACCATGCGGTGCTCGAAATCGGTTTCGCGCGAAAGCAGGCCCATGATCACGAGATAGCTCGTATGCAGGCTGCCGAAGGTGAGCGCGCCGGCGCCCAGGATCTTGAGGTATCCTTGGCGCAAGTGGGTCACGAGCGAGAAGACGATGGCAAGGGCCAGCAAGCCGTACGCGATCGACAGCATCGGGTGAATGAGGCGCTTCAGCCCTTCCATCAGCCAGGCCGAGCGTTCGGTCCCGGTCACGTTCGTCGGCGGGAACAGCAGCTGATGGATGTGGCGTTCGAAAAAGCCCCAGATGCGCTCGCTCACGTCCTCGGGCGTGTAGACGCGCGCGATTTCGTAGGAATAGTGCCGGAAGCGGGTGGCTCCGGCCGCGACCGGATCGGACCCGTCCCCGGGCGGGCTCGTGATGTGGCCGTTCTCGAACACGACGTAGACGCGGCCGTCGGCCCGCATGAAGGTTGCGGTTTGCGCCGAGATCACGCGCGCGCCGTCCTTGCCTTCGATGCGCAGGATGACGTTGCGGACGGTGTCGGCCGAGATGCGCGCGCCGATATAGACCTCGACGCCGGGGCTCAGCTGCGAAAAGGCGTTCTCGCGCAGGCTGGCGGGACGGATGTTCTTCTCGGCCACGTAGATCCGCTCGGCGAACTGGCGCATCGACTCGGGCACGGTGTAGAGCGACATCGCGGCGCACAGGATCGCGGCGATGACGGACGCGATGACGCCCGGCACGGCCAGCTGGCCGACGCTGAGCCGCGAGGCCTGCATCACGATGAGCTCGCGATCGGTAAGCGCGGTGAAATAGGTGAAGCCGATCCCGATCGCGACCACGGCGGGCATCGAGAGATAGATGATCATCGGCAGCCACAGCCCCATCATGTGGAGCAGGCCGAAGAAGCCGATGAGCTCGCGGCTGTAAGCGTCGTAGAGCGGCCCGGCATGGGCCAACAGCATGGGAAGGCAGAAGCCCGGGGTCGCGAGGACCAGCGCCTTCAAGCACTTCTTGAGCAAATAGTACTGCGCGAGAACCATGTTATGGTTCGCTCTACGCTGCCGTCCCCCCGGCCACGGCTGTTGTTGTCTCACAATTCGCGCGCAGGGACAATCAGCCTCGGTCGCGGGCGGCGCCGTCGTGTCCGGAGGGGATCCCGCTCGGTGCGTTCCGCACGCCGCTTGTGACCGCCATGATTCTGCAAACGACGCTGCACGCGCGTCTTGCCGGTTGCCGGCCATGACCACGCTCGAG
>SBBV01000107.1 GCA_005240015.1 Candidatus Odyssella thessalonicensis
GGCCGGACTGGCCCCACCCCGGCCCGCCCCGCAAGCGGGGCGGGAGAATTCGGGGCTCACATGCCGGGCGGCGGGGCGAAGAAGCAGCGCACGCGCGTGCTGTGCGTCATGCAGAGCCAGTAGCGGCCGTCTTCCGAGCGCAGCGTCTCGGCGTAGGGAACCATGAGCCGGAAGTCGGGCAGCGAATAGCCCTCGGGCGTCTGCTTGACGCGCTGGGGCGCGAGCGGCGTGCAATCGTCCTTGCCGCAGCAGGGCTTGCCGTCGGCGCTGAGATGCCCCCCGCGCCGGATCCAATCATAGTCGTCGTGGGCGCGCGCAGCGGGTGCCGGCAGTGCGATCAGCACTGTTGCAAGTGCGACAGCCGCGGTGGCGGGTTCGCGCATCGGACCCGGGCATTGTGATGTGCTTTGGCGCGCGCGGAAAGGCCTTACGGGCGGCGCTCGACGAGGAACAGCGCGGTGTGGGTCATCTTCAGCTCGCCGCTCTGGTTGCGCGTCTCGTGCGTCCAGCTGACGAAGCCGTAGGCGGGGCGGCTGTTGAGCACGCGCATGGTCTTGATCTCGGAGCGGCACGACAGAATGTCGCCGGCGAAGACCGGCGCCTTCCAGCGGATCTCGTCCCAGCCCGGCGACGCGCCCGAACGCACATGCGGGAACGCGTCGTGGTTCATGCGCCGCCACACCGCCGCGGTGTGCGGCCCGCTCGCGATCAAGCGCCCGAACACGCTCGCCTTGGCGCTCTCGACGCTCACATGGAACGGCTCGGGGTCGAACTCGCGCGCGAAGCGCAGCATGTCCGCCTCCCGCATCTCGTGCGCGCCGTACTCGAACACCTGGCCAAGCGCGAAATCCTCGTAATAGGCGTGTGGAAACGGCGGATTCTTCAGCAACGGCATTTCGTTGAAAGCCTCCCGGCGTGATGCCCGTTTCTGCCACGCGCCGCGAAGAAAAGAAAACCGGGAGCCGGGGAGTCGGGGAGAAGAAGGTGAGATTCACCACCAAGACACCAAGACACGAAGACACCAGGAAGAATAAGGAATGCGCCGCAAGGGCGGCGCGAAGAAAGAAAGCGCCTTCCTCCTTCTGCGCGCGTCTTCGCGTGCAATCCCTTTTTCTTCTTGGTGCCTTGGTGGTGAGCCTTACTTACTTCTCCCAGGCTCCCCGGCTCCCTGTTCACTTCCCTTACTTCACCGCGAACAGGCCTTCGACTTCGATCGCGACGTCGAACGGCATGACGGCGACGCCGACCGCGGTGCGCGCGTGGCGGCCCTTCTCGCCGAAGATGTCGAGGAACAGCTCCGAGGCGCCGTTCACCACCTGCGGGATCTCGGTGAAGGTCGGCACCGCGTTGACGAAGCCGTTGAGCTTCACGATGCGCTCGATGCGGTCGAGGTCGCCGTCGAGCACGAGCTTCGCCTGCGCCAGCATGTTGAGCGCCGAGAGCCGCGCGGCGGCCTGCGCCTCGGCGAGGCCGAACTCGCGCCCGACCTTGCCGACGAAGCGCAGCTCGCCATTCCATTTCGGCACCGCGCCCGAGACGAACAGGAGGTCGCCCCAGCGCACCGCACCCTCGATCTTGGCGACGCGCGGCGGCGACGCCTCCGGCATCACGATGCCGAGCTCCTTCATGCGCGCGTCGATTTTTCCGGCCATGCTCTCCCTCCACGATCGAACGCCCTCGGTGGCGGGCGAAGACAAACCACCAAGGCAGCAAGACACCTAGAAGATTTTGCGAATGGATGCACGGGCGTCCGCGCAACGCCCGCTCCTCCCTTGAGGGGGAGCTGTCACGCGCGCTTGCGCGCGTGACTGAGGGGGAACGGCGCCTCCGCTGGAGAAGCGTTAGCCAGGCACGTCGCAGCGCGGCGCTGTCCCCCTTCCGTCCGGCGCGCCCGAGCGCGCCGGACAGCTTCCCCTCAAGGGGGATGGGGAGGAAGCTAGGCTGCCCGCTTCAACCCCAGCATCGGGCGCACTTCGTTGGTCAGCCGCTCGATCGTCTCGCGCTCCTGGGCGGCGGGAAGGCCGGCGTAGCGGGTGACGAGGAGCGCCTCGGTGAAGCCCAAGTCGATGTAGCGCGCGAGGCGCTCGGCGGCCTGGGTCGGCGTGCAGACCAGCGTGCGCTTCCGGAACACGTCGCGATAGTCGTTGCCGTCGCACATCGCAAGCAACGTCGAGGCATCGCCCGGGTAGTCGCGGTCCCACTCGTTGTGCGTCTGCACCTTCCTGAATGCCGAGGCGTGCTCCTGCACCCAGCCCTTCGCCTCGTCGATCGCGCGCTCCTCGCTGTCGGCGAGGTGCGCCATCAGCGCGATGGCGCTTTTGCGCCGCGCCGGATCGTGCCCGGCCTCGGCGTAGGCGTCCTTGAACTTCGCGTGCTTCTCGACCAGCGACGCGAAGCTCATCGGATACTGGTTCATCATCAGGTGGTAGCCGCCGGCGCCGACGCGCTCGAAGCTCGCGAGGTCGTTGGAGGCCGCGATCCAGATCGGCACCTGGCGCTGGACCGTCCGCGGCCAGGGCTCGAGGCGCGGGAAGCGCCAGAACCTGCCCTGATGCGCGAACGGCTCGCCGGCCCAGAACTGCTTGATGATGGCGAGGCCCTCCATCACGCGCTCGGCGGTCTCGGCCTGGCTCACGCCGAAGGCCTCGAACTCGTGCGGCACGAAACCGCGCGAGACGCCCATGTCGAGGCGGCCCTCCGAGAGCTGATCGACCAGCGCATAGTCCTCGGCCACCTGCAGCGGATGGCGCAAGGGGACCAGCGAGACGCCGGCGCCGAGGCGGATGCGCTTGGTCTCGCGCGCCCAGGCGGCGAGGAGCACGGCCGGGTTGGGCACGGCGCCGCCGTAGTAGTGGAAGTGATGCTCGGTCGTGAGCACGCGCGCCCAGCCCCAGCGGTCGGCGAGCCTCACCGCTTCGCTGAGCTCGCCATAGAACGCGTTGAGGCTCGCCGAAAAGCCGGCGCGGTAGGTGGGAAGGTAGAAGAGCGAGAAATCCATCGATGTCTTTCTCCAAGCCCGCTCTTTGGGACCGCGCGCGTCCACGCGCGCTTCTCAGCGGACAGGAAGGGCGCGCCGGGAGGCGCGCGGTCCCAACAGCCTACGCCGTTTGCCCGGCCGCTCAATATGTGCGAAACGGATTCTCACGGGCTGAGAGAGGGCTTCCATGGTCGCGTCGCGCCGCACCGTCGGCGTCGAGAGCGCGCGGAAGGTGCTGCAATTGCTGCTCTCGTTCGATGCGGCGCGGCCGCGCGCCGCGGTGGCGGAGCTGGCGCGCGCCGCGGGCCTCCCGCTCTCCTCGGCCTATCGCCATCTCGCCCTGCTGCGCGAGCAGGGCCTCGTCGAGGAGGACGGCGGCGGGCTCTATCGCGTGACGCCGCGCATTCATGCGCTCGCGCGCGCCGCCGACGCCGCGAGCCCGCTGGTGGCGCTGGCGCAGCCGGTCTTGGCGCGCCTCGCCGCCGAAACCGGCGCCACGGCCGTGCTGTTCCGCGTCTTCGGCGATGTCGCGATGGCCGTGGCCGCGGTCGAGCCGCGCCGGCCCCAGCATCTCTCGGGCGTTTCGGGGCGGAGCTTCCCGCTGCATCGCGGAGCACCTTGCAAGCTCCTGCTCGCTTCGCTGCCGGCCACGGTGCGCGCGGCGGTGCTCGACCGCATCGAGCGCGCCGATCCCGCCGAGCGCGCGTTGCGCCGCGCGCGCGAGGCCGAGCTCGCGCTGATCCGGCGCCGCGGCTATGCCGAAAGCCACGGCGAGGTCGATCCCGGCATGTGGGCGGTGGCGGCACCCGTCGTGCAGAAGCGCCGCACCGTCGCCGCGCTGTGGCTGGCGCTGCCCGAGCGCCGGCTCGACGCGCTGCGCCGTGCCGCGCTGCGCGAGGCGACGCGCGCCGCCGCCGCCGCGTTGTCGAAGGCGCTCGCCGGCGTTGCCGCGAGCGCGCCTGGACAGTCGCGGCACGCGCGCTATTAATGGCCGCAAGAAAAACGAGGGTTCCGCGCATGCTCAAGATCTGGGGACGCACCAATTCGATCAACGTGCAGAAGGTGATGTGGGCGGTGGCCGAGCTCGGCCTGCCGCACGACCGCACCGATGCCGGCGGCGCCTTCGGCGGGCTCGATACGCCCGAGTACAAGGCGAAGAATCCGAACAGCCGCATCCCGACGATCGACGACCACGGCGTGATCGTGTGGGAATCGAACACGGTCGTGCGCTATCTCGCGGCGCGCTACGGCGCCGGCAAGCTGTGGCCGATCGATCCGGGACACCGCTCGGAGGCCGACCGCTGGATGGATTGGCAGCAGACCACGATCGCGCCCGACATGTTCCCGGTGTTCTGGGGCCTGGTCCGCACGCCGCCCGAGAAGCGCGACCTCGGCGCGATCAAGGCCGCCGGCGAGCGGCTCGGCGCCTCGTGGTCGCTGCTCGACAAACATTTCGGCGATCGCCCGTTCGTCGCCGGCGCGGATTTCTCGATGGGCGACATTCCGGTGGGCTGCGCCTATTGGCGCTATACCAAGCTCGATGTCCCGAAGCCGCGCCTCGCCAATTGCGACGCCTGGCACCAGCGCCTGCAAGACCGCCCCGGCTTCCGCCAGCACGTGGCGATGCCGCTGAGCTGAACCCTTCTCCCCCGCGCAGCGGGGGAGGCCGGGTGGGGGCGAGTCCGGCCCTAACGCGGTTGAGACCCGACTGGCCCCAGCCGAGTCCGCCCCGTAAGCAGGGTGGGAGAAGCGTTGATGCGGCCCTCCTTGGCTGTATAATTTCCGGTCATGGATACCATCGACCGGAAAATCCTCGAATACGTCCAGCAGAAGGGCCGCGACACCTATGCCGAGATCGGCGCCGCGGTGGGTCTCTCGGTGTCGGCGATCAACGAGCGGCTCAAGAAGCTCGAGCGCGCGGGGATCATCCGCGGCTGGGGTGCGCGCGTCGACCCCAAGGCCGTGGGGCACGGCGTGCTCGCCTTCATGTTCATGCTCATCGACCGGCCCGAGAACGAGAAGCGCCTCGTCGACGCGGTCTGCGCGCTGCCGCAGGTGCTCGAATGCCACCACGTGACCGGCGACTGGTCCTATCTCTTGAAGCTGCGGCTCGCCGACGTGTCCGAGATCGAGACCGTGCTCTCCGACACGATCAAGCAGTACCCGGGCGCCATCCGCACGCACACCGTGCTGGCACTCTCCTCGCGCAAGGAGACCGCGGCGATCCCCTGCCCCGTGCCCGCGTAGCACCTCGCGCTCCCACAACCAGGCCGCGCGGGCGTCCGTGCCGCGGCACGCTTTCGTTAAGCCATTATTAACGCTGCGGGCGCAGGCTCCTGGGCGCAAATCTGGCCGGGACAAGCGCCATGCCAGCCGCCCGCCTCCGCCTCCGTTGCGCCCTTGAAGCACATCCCCAGCGCGCCCACATAGACGGCGACCCGACCGGGCCGGCACGCGCTTTTTGGCGCCGGGCCCGCCGGGGAGGCGGCGCCACGCTGGGCCGCCGGGCGACCGGGCGCTTAGGGCCCGGAACGGTTACCGGACCGGCCAAAACCGGGGCAGCTCGCTCGCAAGGAGGAGTTTGCGCGATGTCCCGACTTTCGCTGTTCAACAGCCCACTGCTGCTCGGCTTCGACCACATCGAGGAAATGCTCGAGCGGTTGTCGAAGTCCGCGGGCGACAGCTATCCGCCCTACAACATCGAGCAGACCGGCCCCGACGGGTTGCGCATCACGCTGGCGGTTGCCGGCTTTGCCCCCTCGGATCTTTCCGTGACGGTCGAGAACAACCAACTCGCCATTCGCGGCAAGCAGAACGAAACCGGTCAGCGCGTGTTCCTGCACCGCGGCATTGCGGCGCGGCAGTTCCAACGAATCTTCGTGCTCGCCGAAGGAATCGAGGTGGCGGGCGCAAATCTGGATAACGGGCTTTTGAACATCGACCTCGTCAGACCGAAGGCGGAATCGAAGGTGCGGACCGTAGAGATTAAGAGCGGTCAATCCGCGGCCCAGGCGAACGGGCGCGGCCAGACCATCGATCTTTCCGCCGAAAAAGGACCGGCCTGAAGGGGGTCGTGGGACTCGAGGAAAGGATCGCAACCATGTTCGCAGAACACGGATACAAATCGCTGACGCAGGCCGAATGGCAGGCGTCGATGCTGAACCAGGTGGCCTACATCAAGCCGGTCGTCGAGAACGGCCAGCAGGCGTTCGCC
>SBBV01000567.1 GCA_005240015.1 Candidatus Odyssella thessalonicensis
CGACCGCATCTTCGACGGCCGGCCGCAGACGCTGACCGGCCGCGCGCTCTTGCCGATCGTGCGCGAATACGGCCTCGAGCGCGCGGATTTCCTTTCGCTCATCGACGGCATGGAGATGGACGCGATCGAGGACATCCGCGCGCCGTCGATGGGCCGGCTCGAGCTCTATTGCGATCGCGTCGCCGGCGCGGTGGGCCGGCTTTCGATCCGCGTCTTCGGCGCCACCGAGCCGCGGGCCAAGGCGGTGGCGCGCCATCTGGGGCAGGCGCTGCAGCTCACCAACATCCTGCGCGACTTGAAGGAGGACGCCGAGCACGGCCGCCTCTATCTGCCCTCGGAGCTGCTCGTCGCCAACAACGTGAAGACCCGCGAGCCCCTGGAGGTGCTGCGCCATCCGGCGCTGCCCGCGATCTGCGCCGAGCTCGCATCGCGCGCGCGCCAGCACTACCGCGCGGCCGCCGAGGCGATGCGCCGCTGCGCGCGCGGGCCGATGCGGCCGGCGCGGGCGATGGGCGCCATCTACCGCGCCTATCTCGGCCGGCTCGAGCGCCGCGGCTGGGCCAGGCTCGATCAGCCGGTGCGCCTCGGCAAGCTGCGCAAGCTCTGGATCGCGCTGCGCTACGGCCTCTTCTAGGCGCGAATGCGATCATATCGCCATGGCGGAGACGACTCGTCCGGCATCCATCCTTCGACGCGCGCCAGAGGCGCGCACCTCAGGATGAGGCTGATGTTGCAGCCAGAGCCGCATCCTGAGGTGGCTCGCCCCTTGGCGGGCCCTCGAAGGATGGATGCCGGACGAAACGCCTTCGCCTCCGCGCGCGCCGCGTAGGCGCGATGCCTCTCTCATCCTCATCCACGGTGCACGTGATCGGCGCCGGCGTGGCGGGTCTTTCCACGGCGGTGCGGCTCATCGAAGCCGGCGCGCGCGTGATGGTGCACGAGGCGGCGGGCCAGGCCGGCGGGCGCTGCCGCTCGTTCTTCGACGATGTGCTCGGCGCCGAAATTGACAACGGCAATCACCTGCTGCTCTCGGGGAACCGCTCGGCGATGCGCTATCTCGCCACGCTCGGCGCCGAGCGCGAGCTGCTCCAAATGCCGACGGCGGCGATTCCATTCGTCGATCTTGTCACCGGCGAGCGCTGGACAGTGCGGCCCAATTCCGGGCTCCTGCCGTGGTGGATCTTCGCGGCGAGCCGGCGCACGGCCGGCAGCCGCGCCGCGCACTATCTCGCAGCGATCCGGCTCGCCTGGGCACGCGATGCGACGGTGGCGGCGCTCTTCGACCAGCAGATGCCGACCTACGCACGCTTTTGGGAGCCGCTCGCCGTGGCCGTGCTCAACACGGCAGCCGCCGAAGGTGCCGCGAGGCTGCTCTGGCCGGTGATGATGGAAACGTTGGGGCGTGGCGAGGCGGCAGCGCGGCCCTGCATCGCGCGCGACGGCCTCTCGAAGGCCTTCGTCGATCCGGCGCTGAAGTGGCTCGCAGCGCGTGGCGCCGAGATCCGCTTCAACGACCGCCTGCGCGCGATCCGCATCGAGGCCGGCCGCGCGGCCGGGCTTTCGTTCGCGGACGGCGAGATCGAGCTCGCGCCCGACGACCGTGTGGTACTCGCGGTGACGCCGCCCGTCGCCGCCGCGCTGCTGCCGGGTCTCGTCGTGCCCGACGATTTCCGCCCGATCGTGAACCTCCACTACAAGCTCGCGGCGCCGGCGCAGCTCCCCGGCGGCCTGCCGCTCGTGGGCCTCGTCGGCGGCACGGCGCAATGGCTGTTCGTGCGCGGCAACATCCTGTCGGTCACGATCAGCGCCGGCGAGCGCGAGGTGGACGAGCCGGCCGAAACGCTGATCGAGAAAGTGTGGCGCGACATCGCGAAGGCGCTGGCGCTCGCCAACGCGCCGGCGCCGCCGTGCCGCGTGGTGAAGGAAAAGCGCGCGACCTTCGCGCAGACGCCGGCGCAGGTCGCCAAGCGTCCGCGCTGCGACGCCGGCCCCAGTCATCTCGCGCTCGCCGGCGACTGGACCGATACCGGCCTGCCCGCGACGATCGAGGGCGCCATCCGCTCGGGCGAGATCGCGGTGAAGAATCTGTTGAGTGCCGCGGCTTGACCGACACGGCGACCGCGTCTATGTCCTTCGCGCCCGGGCCTACCCAGAGTGGAGGCCCGGTTCGCATTTGCCGTATCCTGACAGCATGAACGTCGAAACCTCGCGCCCGCCCGAGCCCGATCTCGGCGCGCTCGACACGCTGATCGCCGAGCAGGCCGGGCGCCTCGCCGCGGCGCAGCGCGCCGACGGCCATTGGGTGTTCGAGCTCGAGGCCGATGCGACGATTCCGGCCGAGTACATCCTCTACCGGCACTATCTCGCCGAGATCGACGAGGCGCTCGAGCGGAAGATCGCCGTCTATCTCCGCCGCATCCAGGGCGCGCATGGCGGCTGGCCGCTGTTCCATGGCGGCGATTTCGATCTGAGCGCGTCGGTGAAGGCCTATTTCGCGCTGAAGGCCGTGGGCGACTCGCCCGCGGCGCCGCACATGAAGCGCGCGCGCGAGGCGATCTTGGCGCATGGCGGCGCCGCGCGCACCAATGTGTTCACGCGTTCGCTGCTGGCACTCTGGGGCGAGGTGCCGTGGCGCGCGGTGCCGGTGATGCCGGTCGAGATCATGCTGCTGCCGCGCTGGTTCCCGTTCCACATGGGCAAGGTCTCGTACTGGTCGCGCACGGTGATAGCACCCTTGATCGTGCTGATGGCGCTGAAGCCGCGCGCCAAGAATCCCAAGGGCGTGCGCATCCTGGAACTGTTCACCGAGCCGCCCGAGACAGTGAGGAAGTGGCATCGCAATCCGACCGGCGAGTTCGGCGGCACGATGCTGCTCTGGGTCGACGGGATCCTGCGCGCGGTCGAGCACCGCATGCCGAAGAAGCGCCGCGCGCGCGCGATCGCCGCCGCCATGAAATTCGTCGAGGAGCGCTTGAACGCCGTCGACGGGCTCGGCGGCATCTTCCCGGCGATGGTCAACGCCGTGCTGGCGATGGAGGCGCTCGGCTACGCCCAGGACGATCCGCGCCTCGTCACCGCGAAGAAGGCGGTGGACGGGCTTTTGGTCGTCAGGGATGACGAGGCCTACTGCCAGCCCTGCTGGTCGCCGGTGTGGGACACGGGGCTTGCCGCGCTGGCGCTGATGGAGGCGAAGAACGAGCGCGAGAGCCCGGCGATGGAGAAGGCCGCCGACTGGCTGCTCGAGCGCGAGATCAAGGACGTGAAGGGCGACTGGTCGTGGCAGAACCCGTCGCTGCCGCCGGGCGGCTGGGCGTTCCAGTACCGCAACGACCATTACCCGGATGTCGACGACACTGCCCTCGTCGCGATGGCGCTCGACCGCATGAACGACCCGCGCGCCAGGGCCGCGATCCAGCGCTCCGAGGCGTGGATCATCGGCATGCAATCGAAGAACGGCGGCTGGGGCGCGTTCGATATCGACAACGACAAGTACTACCTCAACAACATCCCGTTCGCGGACCACGGCGCGCTGCTCGACCCGCCGACCGCCGACGTCAGCGGCCGCTGCCTCGCGATGCTGGCGCAGCTCGGCTACAAGAAATCGCATCCAGCAGTGGCGCGCGCGATCGGGTACCTCAAGAAGGAGCAGGAGGCGGACGGCTCCTGGTTCGGCCGCTGGGGCACCAACTACATCTACGGCACCTGGTCGGTGCTGACCGCGCTCAACGCGGTCGGCGAGGATCCGCAGCAGCCCTACATCCGGAAGGCGGTCGCCTGGCTGCGCGCGCGCCAGCGGCCCGATGGCGGCTGGGGCGAGGACGGCGCCACCTATTGGAAGGAGCGCCGCGCCGAGGTGAAGGAAAGCACGGCTTCGCAGACGGCGTGGGCGATCCTGGCGCTGATGGCCGCGGGCGAGGTCGAGGATCCGGCCGTGGCGCGCGGCGTCGACTATCTCGCGAAGGCGCCGCGCGAGGGCCTGCGCTGGAAGGAGGAGTGGTACACGGCGGTGGGCTTCCCGCGCGTCTTCTACCTACGCTACCACGGCTATGCCGCCTACTTTCCGCTCTGGGCGCTGGCGCGCTACCGCAACCTGAAGCGCCGCAACGCGCGCACGGTGTCCTGGGGCCTCTGAACCCGGCGCGATCGGCTGCGGAAGCCCGGCCGGCGCGCGTCAATCAGCCATACGACCTAGCGTGGCGATGA
>SBBV01000587.1 GCA_005240015.1 Candidatus Odyssella thessalonicensis
GCTTCGTGCCGATCCGGGCGATCGGCACGAAGCGGTCGAAGAGCTTCTTCTGGTCGTCGCTGAGCGCGGCGTAGAGCGGCGCCAGGGTCGCGCGGGCGCGCTTCACGGCGTCGGCCCGCGCCGCCACGGCGTTCTCGAACCAGGCGAGGCGCTCGGGCGGGCTCATCTTTTCCATCGCCTCGCGGTCGGGCGCCTTGTAGGCCGCGTTGAGCTTTGCCACGTTCTCACGCAGCGCCGCCGCGAACGCATCCCACGCCTGGGTCTGCGCCTCGGTGATCTTGAGCTCGGCCTTCAAGAACGCGAGGCGGCCCTCGCTGTATTCGATCGTCTGGCCCGGACGCATCGGCACGACGCCGAGCATCGTCATCATCCCGCCCATGCTCCAGCGCATGCGCATATGCATCGGACGGTCGCCGCGCCGCTCCATGCGCGGCTGGTCGCCGGGCGGGCCGGGCGGCGGCGTGGTCTCGGCGGCGGCCGCGCTCGCAAGCGCGGCGAGCACCAGCGCCGTCAGCGTGGCGCGGCGGATGGTACGCGTCGTCATGGGCTTGTGCCTCCGGCGGGAAATGGATCCTCGACCTCAACAACGAGCCAGCCCGGGTTTTCCGTCGCGCGCCGCGCCGGGGTTGACCAATTGCGCGCGCCGAGTATCAGTGGGGCGCCAGCCCTGGCGCCTCAACCAAATCCCGTTCGCTTCAAGGAGTTGCCGATCATGCCGGTGCGCGCTTTCGTCTTTCCGGGGCAGGGCAGCCAGGCCGTGGGCATGGGCAAGGCCTTGGCCGAGGCGTTTCAGCCGGCGCGCCACCTGTTCCAAGAGGTCGACGACGCGCTCTCGCAGAGGCTCTCGAAGCTGATGTTCGAGGGGCCGCTCGATCAGCTCACGCTTACGGAAAACGCGCAGCCGGCGCTGATGGCGGTGAGCCTCGCGGTCGTGCGCGTGCTCGAAGCCGAGGGCAAGATGGATCTGAGGAAGGCCGCGAAGGTCGTGGCCGGACATTCGCTCGGCGAGTATTCGGCGCTGGCGGCGGCGGGCGCGTTCTCGGTCGCCGATGCGGCGCGGCTTCTGAAGACGCGCGGGCGCGCAATGCAGGAGGCGGTGCCGGTCGGAGAGGGTGCGATGTGCGCGCTGCTCGGCGCCGAGCTGCCGCAGGCGCAGGAGCTCGCCAAGGCCGCGGCGCCGACGCCCGAGGGCGAGCAAGAAGTCTGCACGCCGGCCAACGACAATGGCGGCGGCCAGGTCGTGCTCTCGGGCCACGCCACCGCCATCGACCGCGCGATCAAGCTCGCGCCCGAGAAGGGCATCCGCCGCGCGATGAAGCTCAACGTGTCGGCGCCGTTCCATTGCGCGCTGATGCAGCCGGCGGCCGATGTCATGGCCGAGGCGCTCGGCAAGACGCCGCCGAGGAACCCGGCCGTGCCGCTGATCGCCAACGTCACCGCCGCGCATGTCAGCGACGGCGGCACGATCAAGGAGCTGCTCGTCGAGCAGGTGACGGCGATGGTGCGCTGGCGCGAATGCGTGCTGGCGATGAAGGCGATGGGGTGCGATACGCTGGTCGAGCTCGGCGCCGGCAAGGTCTTGACCGGGCTCACGCCGCGCATCGACAAGGAGCTCGCCGGCGTGGCCGTCGGCACGCCGGCCGACGTCGAAGCCTTCATCAAGACGCTCTGAAGAGACGCAGAGGGCGCGAGCCGCGCTAAGGGGCGGGGGCAATTCTTCGCAGCCCCTCGTGCAGATGCGCATTGTCGGCGGCATTCCGATACGGCTTCCACCGCGCGCGTTTGGCGGCAAACCCGGGATGAAGCCGTTCGCACGCGTCGAGGGCGAGCCGCGCTTCGGCATGGCGGCCGAAATGGCCGAGCGCGATCGCCAGGATGTAGTGGGCGTGCGGGTAATCGGGCCGGCGGCCGATCGCCTTGCGCGCGCACGAAACCGCGTCCTCGTAGCGCCGAGCGTTGAGATAGGCGCGGGCGAGAAACGTCATCGGAACCTGGCTTTGCGGATCCTGCGGGCTCAGCTGCAACGCCCGCTCGAGATGCGCGATGCCTTCGGCCGAGCGACCGGCCAGATCCAGCTTGTTCCCGAGCGAGCGGCGCGCGACAACGCTGTTGGGGTCGAGCTCCACCGCGCGCTCGGCCTCGGCGATCGCGAGGTCGTGCTCGTCGGACCAGATATAGGCCGTGCTCAAGGCCTCGTGCGCCGGCGAGGACGCATCATCGACCGCGACCGCGCGCCGTGCCGCCGCGAACAGGCTCGCAAGCGAGGCCGCCCGGTCTTCCGCGCATTCGAGAAGTATGTCGCGATGATGGCTGTTGGCCAATCCGGTATAGGCCTGGCTGTAGCCGGGATCGAGCGCGATCGCGCGCTCGAATAAGGCGCGGGCACGGGCGTTGCCCTCCTTGCTCACGTCGTCGAGTTGCGCTTGGCCGCGCAAACAGAAATCCCACGCGTTGAGGTTCTCGGGCTTCTTGAGCGCGATGCGCCGTTGCTCGGCGCGCTGCAGCTCCGGCTCCAACGTCGCCACGATGTGGCGTGTGATTTCCTCCTGCAGCGCGAAGACATCGGCGAGCCTGCGATCGAATTTCTCGGCCCAGAGGTGATGGCCGGTCGTCGCCTCGATGAGCTGGGCGGTGACGCGCAGGCGGTCCCCGCCCTTGCGGACGCTTCCCTCGAGCACATAGCGGAGGCCCAGCTCGTGGGCGACGCGCTTCACGTCCACCGCGCGGCCCTTGTAGATGAAACTCGAATTGCGCGCGATCACGGGGAAAGACCGCCACGCGGCCAGGGCCGTGATGACGTCTTCGCTCAGCCCGTCCGAGAAGTATTCCTGCTCCGGATCGCCGCTCATGTTGGTGAAGGGCAACACGGCCAAGGCCGGCCGGTCGAACATCGACTCGGCCGAAGCAGGGGCAGGTCGGCTCTCGGACCGTTCCGCGACGATTCTATAGAGACGCACGGGTTCGGCGATATTCTTGAGCGTTCGCTCGCCGAGATCTTCGAATCCGCAATCGAGATGTTTGCGGACCTGACGATAGACATCGCCGGAAATGCAGATCCCGCCGGCGTCCGCGAAGGCATCGAGCCGAACGGCGATGTTGACGACGTCGCCGTAAAGATCGTCGCCCTCGACCAGGACGTCACCCACATTGATGCCGATGCGCAGCATCATCGGCCGCTCGGGCGGTGCCATAGTGCGCGCCGCCAGCTGGAGCTGAATCGCGAGCGCACAGCCGACCGCGTCGACGGCGCTGCCGAATTCCGCAAGCACGCCGTCGCCGACCTGCTTGAAAATGCGGCCACCTGCGGCGCGCACGCGGGGCTCGATCACATCGCTGCGGAGCGACTTCAGAGCAGCCAGCGTGCCCGCTTCGTCGGCGCCCATGAGGCGGCTGTAGCCGACGACGTCGGCGGAAACGATGGCGGCAAGCCTGCGCACCATTGCTCTCCTCCGCAAGGGTGGGCGCCGGGGAATCTTACAGGAGCCGCCACCCGAATGACGAGGCGCAACTGCGTGTGCCGAGGAGCTTGGCGGGCCGGTTGCGATGATCGCAGCGGCGATGTACGGAGGTGTCTTGCCGACGCGACGAGAGCGAGGATACGCGCGTGTTGAATCTTTCGGGCAGAAGGGCCCTGGTCACCGGGGCCTCGGGCGGAATCGGGGGCGCCATCGCCAAGGCGCTGGCGCAGCAGGGCGCCGAGGTGGCGCTTTCGGGCACGCGCGTGGAGGCGCTCGAGGCGGCGGCGAAGGAGATCGGCGGCAAGACGCATATCGTGCCCTGCGATCTCGGCGACACCGCGCAGGTCGATCAGCTCATCGCGAACGCCGGCAGGGCGATGGGGCAGGTCGACATCCTGGTGAACAATGCCGGCTTGACGCGCGACATGCTCGCGATGCGCATCTCGGACGCGATGTGGCAGAAGGTCATCGACGTGAACCTCACCGCCGCGTTCAAGCTCTCGCGCGAGGTGCTGAAGGAGATGCTGCGCCGGCGCTGGGGCCGCATCGTCAGCATCACCTCGATCGTCGGCGTCACCGGCAATGCCGGCCAAGCCAATTACGCGGCCTCGAAAGCGGGCCTGATCGGCATGACCAAGTCGATGGCGGCCGAGGTGGCGCAGCGCAACATCACGATCAATTGCGTGGCGCCCGGCTTCATCAAGACGCCGATGACCGATGCGCTCAACGAGCAGCAGCGCACCGCGCTCTTGCAGCGCATCCCGGCCGGGCGGCTCGGGACACCCGCCGATTGCGCCAACGCGGTCGTGTTCCTGGCCAGCGAGGAGGCCGGCTACATCACCGGCCAGACCATCCACGTCAACGGCGGCATGGCGATGATCTAGCCGTGCGGCGGGGCCGGGGCGCATAGGCCGGCAAGGGCACTTTTGCAAGGGTTTGGCTGCTTGGCTCACCCATCGGACCTACGCCATTTGCCGCTTTTCCCGCGACGCCTCTGGCGCTAGACCACCGGGGACAGTTGTGTTACCAACCGCCCGCTTTCCAACCCCGATGCCAAGCGCGCCGGCGCACATGTCGGACTAGGACTGGCGAACGGGAGAACAGGGCTCCGGCGTCATCGGCCGGACTCGCGCGAAGTCAAAACCACACCATCGAAAGAAACGCAGAGGACGGGACATGAGCGATATCGCCGAGCGCGTCAAAAAGATCGTGATCGAGCACCTGGGCGTCGAAGAGGCCAAGGTGACCGACGGCGCCAAGTTCATCGACGATCTCGGCGCGGACAGCCTCGACACGGTCGAGCTGGTCATGGCGTTCGAGGAAGAGTTCGGGATCGAGATCCCCGACGAAGCGGCGGAGAAGATCGTGACCGTCTCCGACGCGATCAAGTTCATCCAGGACATGAAGAAGTGAGGCGTGCGGCCGCGCCGCCTGCCGCAAGACGTCCGGTCCGTGCTCCGCTCTCAGCAGCGATGATGGCAACGGACCGAAACGGAGGAGCAGCGGCAAAAAGGGGTCAGACCCCTTTTCGACATCGCCGGCACCGCATTATCGGATAAGCTGAAAAAGGGGTCTGACCCCTTTTTTGCCCTTTTTGCCAAACGCGTCGCGCGCAAGTCCGTTGGTATGAGACGGGTCGTCGTCACCGGAATAGGGATGGTATCGCCGTTGGGCTTGTCCGTGGCCACCACGTGGCCGCGGCTGCTCGAGGGCAAGTCGGGCGTCGGCGTCATCACGCGCTTCGATGTCTCCGACCTTCCCTGCAAGATCGCCGGCACCGTCAACAAGGTCGGCGAGACGCCGGCCACACCCTACGAGGTGTTCGACCCTGCCGCCTGGCTCGAGCACAAGGAAATCAAGAAGGTCGACTACTTCATCATGCTCGCGGTCGCGGCCGCCGAGCAGGCGGTGGAGGATGCCGGCTGGAAGCCCGAGAGCGAGGAGCAGAAGGAGCGCACCGGCGTTCTCATCGGCTCGGGCATCGGCGGCCTCCAGGCGATCTACGACTCGTCGATCCTCTTGAAGGAGCGGGGGCCGCGGCGCATCTCGCCGTTCTTCATCCCGTCGGCGCTCATCAACCTCGCCTCGGGCCAGGTCTCGATCCGCCACGGCTTCAAGGGCCCCAACCACGCGGTGGTGACCGCGTGCTCGACCGGCGCCCACGCGATCGGCGACGCGGCGCGGCTCATCCAGTTCGACGACGCCGACGTGATGGTGGCGGGCGGCTCGGAGGCCTCGGTTTCGCGGCTGGGCGTGGCCGGCTTCGCCGCCGCGCGCGCGCTTTCGACGAGCTTCAACAACCGCCCCGAGGCGGCCTCGCGGCCCTGGGACAAGGACCGCGACGGCTTCGTGATGGGCGAGGGCTCGGGCATCCTCATCCTCGAGGAGCTCGAGCACGCCAAGAAGCGCGGCGCCCGCATCTACGCCGAGGTCATCGGCTACGGCCTTTCGGGCGACGCCTATCACGTGACGGCGCCGTCCGAGGACGGCAGCGGCGGCTATCGCGCGATGAAGATGGCCTTGAAGCGCGCCAAGCTCGGTCCCGAGGACATCGACTACATCAACGCCCACGGCACCTCGACGCCGCTCGGCGACGAAATCGAGCTCGGCGCCGTTAAACGTTTGTTCGGGCAACATGCGTACAAGCTGAGCATGTCGTCCACCAAGTCGGCGATCGGGCACCTGCTCGGCGCCGCCGGCGCCGTCGAAGCCATCTTCTCGATCCTCGCCATGCGCGACCAGGTCGCACCGCCCACGATCAATCTCGACAACCCGTCCGCGGGTTGCGACATCGATCTCGTCCCGCACCAGGCCAAGCCGCGCAAGATCCGGAACGCGCTCTCCAACTCGTTCGGCTTCGGCGGCACCAACGCGTCGCTCGTCTTCGCGCCGCCGCCGTGACGGACCGCCCCGTGACCGAGCGCGAACCCAAAGAACGCTCGCACCCCGTCGTCCGCGCCATCAAGCGGCTCTTCGCCTACGCCTTGATCCTTGGCCTGCTCGCCGTGGGCGGCGTGGGCTATGGCTGGCACCTCTTCGTCAAGGACGGGCCGCTCGCCGATGCGAAGCAGCTCGTCGTGCCCAAGGGGGCCAATCTCGAGAAGATCGCCGAAACGCTGGCCGAGCAGGGCGTGATCGAGAGCCGCTTCGTCTTCACCACCTGGGTGCGCGTGCTCGGCACGCAGACGAAGCTGCGCTCGGGCGAATACCGCTTCCCGAAGCGCGTGAGCGCTGAGGAGGCGATGAACATCCTGATCAGCGGCCGCCAGATCCAGCGCCGCTTCACCATTCCCGAGGGGCTCACGACCTATCAGGTTCTGGAGCGCGTCAGGAAGGTGGAGGGGCTCGAGGGCGAGCTCACCGAAGCGGCGGGCGAGGGCGAGCTTCTGCCCGACACTTATTTCTTCACGCTCGGCGAGACGCGCAACGCGGTCGTGCAGCGCATGAAGCGCGCGATGCAGGACCTGCTCGACGAGGCCTGGGTGCAGCGCGGCGAGGCGAACGGCGTGATCAAGGACAAGCGCGAGCTCGTGATCCTCGCCTCGATCGTCGAGAAGGAGACCGGCGAGGGCGCCGAGCGCGCGATGGTGGCGGGCGTGTTCATCAACCGCTTGAAGAAGAACATGCGGCTCGAGACCGATCCCACGGTCATCTACGGCATCACCGAGGGCAAAGGCGCGCTCGGCCGCCGGCTCTTGAAGGCCGACCTCGAGAAGCCGCACCCCTACAACACCTACAAGATCCCGGGCCTGCCGCCCGGCCCCATCGCCAATCCCGGCAAGGCGGCGATCCTCGCCACCATCCGGCCGGCGCAGCACAACTACATCTACTTCGTCGCCGACGGCAGCGGCGGCCA
>SBBV01000057.1 GCA_005240015.1 Candidatus Odyssella thessalonicensis
GCCCTGGGGCAAGGACGGCTTCGTCATCGCCGGGCGCACGCGCTCCAAGGGCCAGGGCGGCGACGATGTGTGGCTCGTCTTCCTCGACGCCGAGGGCAAGGAGACCAGCGAGCGCCTCGTCGGCAGCCCGGATTTCGACTGGCTCACGAGCATGATCGCGACGCGCGACGGCGGGCTCGCGCTCACCGGCTCGCGCAGCGACAAGGAGATCACGCGCTCGTCGGGCTGGGTCGTGCGGCTCGACGCCAAGGCCAACGAGCTCTGGCGGCGCGAGTTCGACGCCGGCCAGCCCCAGGGCACGAGCGGGCTCACCGCGATCGGCGAGCTCTCCGACGGCGGGTTCATCCTCGCCGGCTCGACGACGGTCAGAAGCGCCGGCCAATACGACGGCTGGATGGTGCGCATCGACAAGGACGGCAAGACGCTGTGGGACAAGACCTTCGGCGGCGCCGAGGACGATGCGCTGTTCGCCGCGGTGGCGCTGCCCGACGGCGGCGCCGTCGCGACCGGCGCCTACGGCGCCGACGGCCAGGGCTGGGTGCTGCGCATCGACGCCAAAGGCGATCTCGTCTGGGAGAAGCGCTTCGGCGGCCAGGGCTACGACGTGTTCAACGCCATCGTGCGCCTCGACCGGGGCGGGTTCGTCGCCGTCGGCACCACGCGCTCGAAAGGCCCGGCCGCCGGCGGCGCCTGGGTGATGCGCCTCGACGAGCGCGGCGAGCCCGCCTGGGAGAAGCTGCTCACGCCGGTCAAGGGCGCTTCGGCCAATTCGGTGCTCGCGCTGGCCGATGGCGGCTTCCTGGTGGCGGGCGGCAGCATCGTCGAGCCCGGCATGGGCAAGGAGAACGAAAAGGCGTGGCTCGCGCGCCTCGGCCCCGATGGCGCGCTGCTGTGGACCAAGGTGTTCGACGGCACCGGCGACGAGAACCTGTTCTCGGCCACGGCGCTGGCCGATGGCGGCTTCGCCGTCGCCGGCTTCTCCACCTCGAAGGGCGCCGGCGAGGGCGACATCTGGGTGCTGCGGCTCGGCTACAAGTAGCGAAGGCCGGCCTCACCCCCGGCACGGCCCTGGCGTCCCCGGTGTTCGGTCGTGTCCCGACGACCGCGCCGTCAATCGAGGAAGCCGAAGCTCCGCGGCAGCCAGAGTACGATTTCCGGGTACATGATGCAGAACACGAGCGCGAGCACCTGGAGGCAGACGAACGGGACGATGCCGCGATAGATGTGGCCCATCGTGACCGTCGGCGGCACCGTCCCTTTCATGTAGAACAGCGCGAAGCCGAACGGCGGCGTGAGGAACGCCGATTGCAGGTTCACCGCCACCAGCGTCGTGAACCAGATCATGAAGTCCTTGTTGGTGGCGAGGTGGGGCTCGAAACTCACCTTCTGCAGGATCGGCGCGAAGATCGGCAGCACGATCAGGCAGATCTCGATCCAGTCGAAGAAGAAGCCCATCACGAAGACGAGCACCATCACGAAGATGAGGACCGACCAACCGCTGGTGATGCCGAGCGCCTTCAGGATCTCGTCGACGGCGTCGTCGCCACCGAGCGAGCGGAAGATGAACGCGAACAGCGTGGCGCCAAAGACGATGAAGAAGACCAGCGCGGTGGTGAGCGCGGACGAGTCGATGACCGAGCGGATCGTGCTGAGATTGAAACGCCGGTTCCAGATCGCGAGCAGGATGGCGCCGGCCGAGCCGCAGCCGCCCGCCTCGGTCGGCGTCGCGAAGCCGCCGAAGATCGAGCCCAGCACGACGAGGATGAGGAACGCCGGCGGCAGGAAGCTCTTGAAGATCATGCGCAGGAGCGCGCCCACGTCCTGCGGCCCCGAATCGGCGGCGAGCGCCGGCGCGGCGCTTGGACGGATCGTCGAGAACACGCCGATATAGCCGAGATAGATCAGCGACATCAGGAGCCCCGGCAGAACCGCGGCCGTGAACAGCGTGCCGACCGAAAGGGTCAGAAGGTCGCCCATGATCACGAGCATGATGCTCGGCGGAATGAGGATGCCGAGCGTGCCGGCCGAGGCGATGCAGCCGACCGAGAGCTCCTTGGAATAGCCCTGCGCCAGCATGGTCGGCAGCGCGATCAGGGTCAGCATGATCACCGAGGCGCCGACGATGCCGGTCGTGGCGGCCATGATCGTGCCCATGATCACGACCGACATGGCGAGTCCGCCCGGCACGCGCCGCGTGAGCACCTGGAGCGCCTTCAGCAGCTCCTCGGCCACGCCGCTGCGTTCGAGCAGCGTGCCCATGAAGATGAACATCGGCACCGCCAGCAGCACCTGGTTCTCGACCGCCTGGCCCCAGATGCGCGGGATCAGCGCGCCGAACTGCGCCACGTTGAAGGTGCCGAACAGGATCCCGAGCACGCCGAAGCCGAGCGCCACGCCGCCCAGCACGTAGGCGACCGGATAGCCGATGAACATGATGAACGTGAGCACGAGGAACATGATCACGGCGAGGTGGTCGGCGATGAATTGCATGGCCGCTGCCCCGCGCTCAGTGGGCCGGGGCGCGCTTGAGCGCGCGCTCGGCCACGTCCTTGGGCCCGAACAGGAACACGAAGTTGCGGCAGAACACCGAAACGACGCTCGCCATCAGCAGCACCAGGCCGCCGAACAGGAAGGACTTGATGATCCAGCGATAGGGCAATCCGTTCGGCGCCGACGAGCTCTCGTTCTGGATGAACGAAGTCTCGGCGAAGAAATACGAGAAGTAGACGGCCACCAGCGTGTAGGGCACGGCGAAAATCACGATGCCGATGAGCTCGAGCCAGGCCGCGCGCCGCGGCGGCAGGTTCGCGGTGAACACGTCGATCCGCACGTGCACGTTGCGGACATAGGCGTAGCCGAGCCAGGGCAGGAAGATTGCGCCGTGCAGGTGCCATTCGAGCTCCTGGATCGGCGTCGAGCCGAAGCCGGGCAGCTGGAACCCGACCTTGCGCGTGAGCACGTCCCAGACGATGACGAAGACGAGCGCGAAGAACAGCCAGCCGAACACGCGGGCGATGCGCTCGAGTATCCCGTCGATCGCATCGCTCAGGACAATCAGGAATCTCATCGGCCCCTCTCGGCTACGCCCCGACGCCGTCCCAGGGCAGCGTCGGGCGATGCAGCAGTGCGAATGATATCAGGCGACGCAGAAAGCAGCCGGCGCGGTGCATGGCTCACCGCGCCGGCGCCATTCAAGCTACGCGGCTCGGACTATTTGAGATAGCCGCGCTCGCGCCAGATCGTGTAGTCGGCGCGGTACTTCTGCAGCGATTCGTAGGCCTCCTTGAACATGGGGCTCTTCTCCGCCTGTTCCTTGGCCACTTCGTCCCAGGCCTTCTCGTAGGCCTTCAAGAAGGTGTCGTTCCAGGTCATGAACTGCACGCCCTTCTTCTTCAGCTCGGCCATCGCGCCGAACTGCGCCTGCTCCGAGAGCGCGAAGCCGCGCAGGATCGCGGCGTTGCACACCGTCTCGACCAGGGTCTGCTGGGTCTTCGACAGGGTCTCCCACTTCTTCAGGTTCCAGATCATGTCGCCCACGGTCGACTGCTGGTGCCAGCCGGGGAAGTAGTAGTACTTCGCGACCTGGTGGAAGCCGAGCGAGAGGTCCATCGCCGGCATCGAGAACTCGGTGGCGTCGATGGTGCCGAGCTGCAGCGCCTGGAAGATCTCGCCCGCCTGCAGGAGCTGCGTCGCCACGCCGAGCTTCTGCATCACGTTGGCGCCGAGCCCGAAGAACCGCATCTTGAGGCCCTTCAGGTCGTCGACGGTCTTGATCTCCTTCCGGAACCAGCCCGAGGCCTCGGGCGCGATCATGTTGCAGATCATCGAGTGGATGCCGTACTTGGCGTAGTACTTCTGCATCATCTTCTCGCCGCCGCCGAACTTCAGCCACGAGATGTACTCGCCGGCGCCGGGGCCGAAGGGCACGGTCGAGAACACCGCGAACCCGATGTCCTTGCCGGTCCAGTAGCCCGGCGTCGCCCAGGCCGAGTCGAGCGAGCCCGACGCCACGGCGTCGAACGCCTGGCCGGGCGGCACGAGGGCGCCCGGCTCGAAGAACTTGATGTCGATGTTGCCGCCGGACGCCGCGTGGATGGTGTCGGCGACGTATTGCGCGGTCGGCCCCAGCACCGCCAGGGACGAGGCGAAGTTCGATTGCATGTTGACGCGGACTTTCTTGTCTTGCGCCGCCGCCGTCCCCGCGGTGAGCGC
>SBBV01000092.1 GCA_005240015.1 Candidatus Odyssella thessalonicensis
GCAACAAATACGACATCGTCATCACCGACAACCGCACCGCGCCGAACGTTCCAGTGGGCGGGAAGATGGAGGCGGCGAAAATTACGCGATCGCCTCCATCTTCCCGCCCACTGGAACGTTCGGCGCGGTGCGGTTGTCGGTGATGACGATGTCGTATTTGTTGCCGCCTTTGAGGCGCCACTGGCCACCGACCAAGGGCGTGCGCGTGACGTTGGCGCGCGCGAAGGGCGGCACGTTTTCCTGGTTCCACTTCACCGGGCCGACGATGGTCTGGAGATTGGTTTCCTTGATCGCCTTCACCATCGCCTTGCCGTCGCCGAGCGCCGGCGTGCGCTTCAGCACGTCGACGGCGACCTCGAACAGCGAGTGGATGAAGCCGATCGGCTGCGTCCACTGCTTCTTGGTGACGGCCTCGTAGGCAGCGCCGAGCTGCTTCGCGGTCTGGCCGTTCAGCGACGACTTGAACGGATGCGAGGGCGTCCACCACACCTCGGTCGAGAGGTTGTGGCCGTCGCGTCCCAGCGCCTCGACCGCGACCGGGAACAGCAGCGCCTTGCCGACCGAGGCGACCTTGGGCTTGAAGCCCTGCTGCAGCGCCTGCTTCCAGAACGTCGTGAAGTCGGGCGGCAGCACCACGCCGGTGACGATCTCGCACCTCGCGTTCTTGAACGCCGTGATCTGCGCCGAGAAATTGTCGGTGAGGTTCTGATAGCGGCCGGGATCGGTGAGCTTGTAGCCCTGCTTCTCCAGCACCGGCGGAAAGCCCACCTGCTTGTCGCCCCAGGCATTGCCGTCGCCGTCATTGGGGAAGAGGCCGCCCACGGCTTTGTTGGTCGGCACCTGGCCCCACATGTTGGTGAAGACCGCGATGATGTCCTCGAGGCCCCAGAAATAGTGATAGGTGTAGTTGAAGCCCTTCCAGGCCGACGGCCCGCCCGCGGGATTGGCCTGGCGGCCGATGAACCAGGGCTGCCACGGCGCCATGGTCGAGACGCAGGGCTGCTCCTCGATCTCGCACTGGGTCGAGACCGGATTCGTGGTCTCGGGCGTCGAGGCCACCAGCATCAGATCGACCTTGTCCTGGACGATGAGATCCTTCGCCACCTGCGCCGCGCGGTTGGGGTTGGACTGGCTGTCCTTGACGATGACGTCGACCGGATGCGTGCGGTTGCCGATCTTCAAGCCGCCCTTCATCGCCGCCTTGAACGCGGCGACGGTGAAATTGTCCGCCTCGGCGAAGGCGGCGAGCGGCCCCGTCTGCGGGCTCACATAGCCGAGCTTGATCGTCTTCTGCTGCCCGATGGCGGGTGCCGCGATCACGGCACCGCCTGCCACTGCGCCCGCGAGGAACGTGCGGCGGGCGATCTTCCTGGTCTTGTGCGTCGTCATGGTTTCTCTCCCTTGCGCTTCCGTCGCTTTGTTATTTGTCGTCCCGGGCGCGCTGCAGCACGCCGCTCCTTCAGCGGCGTGGTGCTGCGCAGACCGGGACCAAGGCGAAGTGTCGACGCCGCGCTGCGTCCGCACCTCGCTCGGTCCCGGGTTAGCAGTGCACCACGTCGCGCGAGAAAGAGCGCGACGTGCTGCACAGCACCGGGGACGACATGAACAGTGTGTTGGCGGGAACGAGTTGTGTCGCGCTTCACCCCTTCCGCAGCACGCTGAGCTTCTCGGTGTTGACGAGATCGGGCGCGGTCCAGCCGTTCAAGTCGTACTCGGACATGCACTTCTCGGCGAACTGTTTCAGGCGCGCGTCGGTGCCGGACGCCATCGCGCCGAAGAGCGCGTAGCGCCTTATCTCCTCGTGGCTGCCGCTGTAGTTGATCTCGTAGAGCTCGTGGCGCGCGCCGAACTCGGTGCCGATCGCGTCCCACAAGAGCTTCATGAGCTTCACGCGCCCGATCGAGTCGATCCCGCCCGTGCCGCGCATGTATTTGTCGAGGTAGGGCCGGAGCGTCGGATTCTTGAAGTCGTTGGCGTGCGAGTTGAGATAGATGAGCCCGCTCGCCACGGTCTGCTCGATCAGCTTCTTGACCTGCACGTAGGCCTCGGGCGCCAGGATCTGATAGGCCGAGGCCGGCTCCATGCCGGGCAGGATGGCGCTGCCTTCCCAGGGATCGGCGGTCTTCGCCATCGCGTCGGAGAGGCCCCAGATCATGTTCCGCCAGGCCAGCACCTCGCCGATATTGGCCTCGACGCCGCGGAACGCGCGCGAGCCGGTGATCTCGGTCGCCTTCATCAGGAGCCCGGTGATGAAGTCGAGCTTCACCGCAAGCCGCGTGCAGCCGTGGATGAGCGCGCGCGGCAAGAAGCCGGTGCGCGGGAAGAAATTGTTCGCCTTCTCGACGTCGGCATAGACGAACACGTCCTCCCACGGCACGAACACCTCGTCCATCACGAAGATCGCGTCGTTCTCGTCGAGGCGCGAGGAGAGCGGGTAGTCGAACGGGCTCCCGAGCACCGCGGCGCGGTATTCGTTCGAGGTGCGGCAGATCAGCTTCACGCCCTTCGCATTCGTCGGCACCATGAACACCACGGCGTAGTTCTTGCCCTGCACCGGGATGAGCCCGTGGTGGGCGACGAAGGTGTAGTGCGTAAGCGCCGAGCCGGTCGCCACCACCTTGGCGCCGCTCACATGGATGCCGCCGTCGGTTTCCTTCGTGACATGCGCGTAGACGTCCTGCCCGCCGCCGGGGGCACCCGGCGCCACCGCGCGGTCGACCGGCGGATGGATGATCGCGTGATTGACGAACGGCACGCGCTCGCGGCTCTTGCGATACCAGCGCCGCGCGTTCTCCTGATAGGGCGCGTAGAACTCGGCGTTGGCGCCGAGCGTCGCCAGGAACGCCGCCTTGTAGTCGGGCGAGCGGCCGAGCCAGCCATAGGTGATGCGCGCCCATTCGGCGATCGCATCGCGGCCCGCTACTTGCTCCTGCAGATTGGTCGGCGCCGTGAAATAGCGATGCGTGAAGCCGCCCCACTCGGTCGGGTGGGTGAGGATGTGCTTCCCGCTCTTGTGGTCCTCGTGCAGCGCGTCGTAGAGGCGCGCGATCATGCGCGCGCAATTCTGAAACGCCGGATGCTCGGTGATCTTCTTGACGCGCTCGCCGTAGATCCAGATTTCGCGGCCGTCGTCGAGGCTGTCGAGATATTCGCGCCCGGTGTAGGGCAAGGTCGCGGTGCCGACGGAGGGTTTCTTGGCGGCGACGACATCGGGTGGTGTCATGCAACTCCTCCCAACCTGAGTTCGGCGTCCAACCGCTCGTGAGCGGCGCGCTCCGATTGCACTCATCCTAGCATGGGCGCGCCACCCTTGCGCCTATGCACCGATCGAAAAATACCAGACTGCGCCGAAACGTAGTTTCCCGCAGGAAATCGTAATGCCGGTGCGCGTGCGCGCCCGAATCATCCGGCGCCACGATATTTGATTCGAATCAAAGCACCGCGTCGGGGCTCCGCGAGCAAGCGCTGCGAGCGCCGGTCGGACTCCGGCGCGCGAGGGCTATCGCGCCTTCTGCTCGAACGCAGACGCGTTCGAGCGCATGAAGCGGCGCGGATAATCCGCTCGTCGGAGCGGGTTTCGAACCCGCCCCGACGCCGTCCTGCTAGGCCGCGCGCCGCGCGAAGCGGCGGTGCCAGTGCTTGGCGGGGCCGTGCCGGTTGGGCTGAGCGGGCTTCGCCCTCTCGGCAAGCAGAGTGGGCTGGCCGCCCACGACCGCGATCGGGCGCCGGGTGAGCCGCTCGATGTCGCGCAGATAGGCGCGCTCGCTGCCGTCGCAAAGCGAGATCGCGACGCCGTCGGCTCCGGCGCGCGCGGTGCGGCCGATGCGGTGCACGTAGGTCTCGGGCACGTTCGGCAGCTCGTAGTTCACCACATGCGTGATGCCGTCGACGTCGATGCCGCGCGCGGCGATGTCGGTCGCGACCAGCACGCGTGCGCGGCCCGAGCGGAAGCGCTCGAGCGCGCGCTGGCGCGCGTTCTGCGACTTGTTGCCGTGAATGGCTTCAGCGGGAACCTTCGCGCGCTCCAGCGTCTCCGCTACGCGGTTGGCCGCGTGCTTGGTGCGCGTGAACACGATCACGCGCGACAGCGCCGGATCGCCGAGCAGCTTGATCAGGTGCGTGCGCTTGTCGGCGGCATTCACGAAGTGAACGTTCTGCTGGATCTTGTCGACGGTGACGACCTGGGGCGTCACCTCGACGCGGACCGGCTGGAACAGCATCTCGTGGGCGAGCCTGGTCACCTCGGGCGGCATGGTCGCCGAGAAGAACATCGACTGCCGGCGCTTCGGCAGCGCCGCCACGATGCGGCGCACGTCGCGCACGAAGCCCATGTCGAGCATGCGGTCGGCCTCGTCGAGCACCAGGTGCGTGACCCGCTCGAGGCGGACGTGGCCGCTCTCCATGTGATCCATGAGCCGGCCCGGCGTGGCGACGAGGATGTCGACGCCGCGGCGCAGCGCTTCGATCTGCTGCGGATAGCCGACGCCGCCGACCACGACGGTCTGGCGCAGGCCCAGGAACCGGCCATAGGCGCGGAACGCCTCGGCGATCTGGATGGCGAGCTCGCGCGTGGGTGCGAGGATCAGCGCGCGCGGGCTCTTCGGCACCGGGTGCGCGCGCTGGGCGGCAAGGTGCTGGAGGATCGGGAGGGCGAAGGCCGCGGTCTTGCCGGTGCCGGTCTGGGCGATGCCGAGCAGATCCTTGCCGGCGAGGAGCGCCGGAATGGCCTGGGCCTGGATGGGCGTAGGCGTTTCGTACTTCTCCGCCGCAAGCGCGCGGAGAATCGGCTCGGCGAGGCCGAGCGAAGCAAACGAGTTCGTCAAGTTCAGTCCTTTATGTGCGCGGGAAACAAGGGCTCGCACGGGATGTGCGGCCGCCATTCATGGCGCGCTTTTCGAAGCCCCACGCGCAACTGGGGCCAGCGATGTTGTTGGGAATTCTTCGAGAAAGTGCGCCGCTGGCGGGCTCGTGAGCCCAAGGCCGGGCGCCTTCGCGCGATCGCGAGGAATCTATGTGCGCTGCAACATAGCGATGAAACCGGCCCTGTCAATGGCCCGCGCAACTTTATTTCCGCCTCGAATCGTCATCCTGAACGCAGCGAAGGAGCTCGCTTCAACTGCCGACCGTCTCGGTGCGGAGGCCCGATCCTTCGCGTCGCTCAAGGTGACGGTGACCTAGGCACACACAACCGCGCCGGCCACCGCCAACGCGTCGATCTCGGCGGCGGAGTATCCGGCCTCAACGAGCACCTCGCGCGTGTGCTGGCCAAACAGCGGCGCGGGGCGGCGGATGCCGCCGGGCGTTTCGGAGAGCTTGATCGGCAGGCCGATGGCCTTGGTGCGCGCGGCCTTGGGGTGGATCGTCTCAACGACCATTTGGCGCGCTTGCGCCTGTGGATCGGCGTGCATCTCGGTCACCGAGAGCACGGGGCCGGCGGGGAGGCCCGCCTCCTCGAAGCGCTGGAGCCAGTCGGCGCTGCTGCGCTTCTTCAGGTGGGGCGCCAAGGTCTCGACCAAGAGCGCGAGATTGGCCATGCGCGCGCGGTTGTCCTTGAAGCGAGGGTCGTCGCGGAGCTGTGGCGCCTCGATCACGCGCGTGAAACGGTCCCAGTTCGGCTGGTTGGCGGCGCCGATGTTGATCCAGCCGTCGGCGGTGGCGAAAGCCTGATAGGGCGCGTTCAACGGATGCGCTGAGCCCATCGGACCGGGGGCGGTGCCGGTCGCGAACGCGATCGCCGATTGCCAGTAGGTGTGCGTGATGCCGGCCTCGAACAGCGAGGTGTCGACGCGCTGGCCCTTGCCGGTCCGCAAGCGCTCGACATAGGCGGAGACGCAGCCGAGCGCTCCGAGGATTCCGGCGGTGATGTCGGTGACCGGCGCCCCCACCTTCACCGGCGGGCGGCCCGGGCCCTCGCCGGTGATCGACATGAGCCCGCTCATGCCCTGCGCGATGAGGTCGAAGCCGCCGCGGTCGGCATAAGGCCCGGTGCGGCCGAAGCCCGAGATCTCGCAATAGATCAGCGCCGGATTCACCGCTTTGAGCGCCTCGTAGCCGAGACCGAGTTTCGGCATCGTATCGCGGCGATAATTCTCGATCAGCACGTCGGTGTTGCGTACGAGTCGCAGCATCACTTCGCGGGCGCGCGGGTGCTTGAGGTCGAGCGCGATGCCGCGCTTGTTGCGGTTCATCATCAGGAACGCGGCGGATTCGCCGCCGACCTCCGGCGGCACCGAGCGGCGCGTGTCGTCGCCGCCCGGCACGCGTTCGACCTTGATCACGTCGGCGCCGAGATCGGCGAGCATGAGCCCGCAGGTCGGGCCCGCCATCACATGCGCCAATTCCAAGACGCGCATGCCCACGAGCGGGCCGGTTCGCGACACGCCCGTCATCGCGCGCAGCCAAGTGAACAGGAGCCGGCGAGCCGGGGAGAAGAAAGACTCACCACCAAGGCACCAAGGCACCAGGAAGTGTTTTCGCGCGCCTTTGGCGCGCAAAGAGCTTCGCTTGGTGCCTTCGTGCCTTGGTGTCTTGGTGGTGTCACTTCCTTCTCCCTGGCTCGTATTCACTTCCCTTTGAACTCGGGTTTTGCCTTCGCCAGGAACGCGCGATAGCCGATGCGGAAGTCCTCGGTGCCGAAGCAGGCATAGCCTTCGTCGAGCTCCGCTTCGGTGAGCGGGCGCGGATCGGCGAGGCGCTTCGCGAATTTCTTGTGCCAGCGCGCCACCAGCGGCGCACCCTCGGCGATGCGGCGCGCGGCGGCGTAGGCCTCGTCGAGCACCGCGCCGTCGTCGACGACGCGCGTCACCAGGCCTTTCTCCTTGGCCTCGTCGGCGCCGAAGATGCGGCCTTCCAGCAGGATCTCGAGCGCAACCGTGCGCCCCACGAGGTCGATGAGCGCGCCGATCTCGGCATAGGCCATCACGAGGCCCAGATTCTTGATCGGCGC
>SBBV01000355.1 GCA_005240015.1 Candidatus Odyssella thessalonicensis
CCGCCGAACAGCATCAGCTCGATGTGCTTGCGCGTCGCCACGTCGAGCGCGATGCCGATGCCGGGCAGCACGTTGACGAGGAAGATCGGCGTCAGGACGATGAACGCGGCGCCCAGGAACGAGCCCATCACGCTGCCGAGGCCGCCGATGATGACCATGAACAGGATCAGGAACGACTCGTTGATGCTGTAGGCCGCGGTCTCGACCGCGCCCAGATACTGGAACAGCAGCATGGCGCCGGCGACGCCGCACACGAAGGACGAGATCGCGAACGCGGTAAGTTTGGTCTGCAGCGGCCGGATGCCGATGAGCTGCGCGGCCACGTCCATGTCGCGGATCGCCATCCACGCGCGGCCCATGCGCCCACGCACGAGATTCTTGACCAGGAACCCGAACACGACGACGAGCGCCAAGCCGAACAGATAGCGGTTCTCCGGCGGCGCGCGCGGGCTCGCGACCAGCGGGTTGATGAAGGAGAGGATCTCGAGCGTGCCGCCCTTCTCGGCGATGCGGCCTAAGAGCGTGCGCGGCGGCGCCTCGATCGTGCCGGCCGAGCTGTAATTCGCGAACCACGAGACCTTGTTGAACAGCCACTGGATGAAGAACTGCGCGGCGAGCGTGGCGACGGCGAGATAGAAGCCCTTGATGCGCAGGCTCGGGATGCCGAACAGCACGCCCACCAGCGCGGCGATGCCGCCCGACATCAGGTAGATGAAGATGAGCCCCAAATCGGGGAAGTAGACCGTGGTGAGCTTGAACGCGCTGTAGCCGCCCACCGCCATGAACGCGCCGGTGCCGAGCGAGATCTGGCCGCAATAGCCGACGAGGATGTTGAGGCCGAGCGACGCCATGGAATAGACCATGAGCGGGATCAGCACCGCCGTGTACCAGTAGTTGTTGGTGATCGCGAGCGGCAGCAGGAACGCGGCGACGATCACCGCGATCACGAAGACGCGGTCCTGGGCGATCGGGAAGATCGCCTGGTCGGCGGCGTAGCTCGATTTGAACTGACCGGCCTCGCGGTAGAACATCGCCTACACCCGCTCGATGATCTTTTCGCCGAACAGGCCCTGCGGCCGGAACAGCAGGAAGACGAGGGCCATCATGTAGGCGAACCAGTTCTCGATCGCGTCGATGCCGATGGCGCTGCCCCAATAGACCTCGGCCAGCTTCTCGCCGACGCCGATGATGAGGCCGCCGATGATGGCGCCCGGCACCGAGGTGAAGCCGCCCAGGATCAGCACCGGCAGCGCTTTGAGCGCGATCAGCGAGAGGCTGAACTGCACGCCGCTCTTGCCGCCCCAGATGATGCCGGCCGCTAGCGCCACGACCCCGGCCACCGCCCAGACGATGACCCAGATGCCGCGCAGCGAGATGCCGACCGAGAGCGCCGCGGCATGATCGTCGGCGACCGCGCGCAGCGCGCGGCCGACGCGCGTCTTCTGGAAGAACACGGCGAGCACGATCACGAGCGCCGCCGCCAGCGCCGCCGCGAACAGCTCGAAGCCGTTGATCAGGATGCCGCCGCGCACCGCCCAGACGATGCCGGCGGCCACCGCGACCGCGCCGACCACGCCGAGCGCCACGAACCAGCCGTAGTGCAGCGGCGGCACGTCGGCGCCGTGGTCCTCGGCGGCCTGGCGCCGGCCCCGCCAGGTGGCGAGCGCGAACAGCACCACGATCGCGAGCAGCGCCAGGCCGAACCACGAGAGGCTCTGCAACAGCGTCGCCGTCACGTCGGCCTTGCCTTTGACGAAGGCGGCGTCCTTCCCGGCGAAGAAGCGCGCGAGGAAGCAGACCGCGCCGATGGCGCCGAAGAACAGCGAGCCGGGGCCGATCAGCACCGGCAGCACGAGGCCCTTGCTCGTGTCGATGGCGCTCCTGACCGCGCGCACGCGCCAGGCGAACAGCAGCGCCACGCTCACGAGCGCCGCCGCGGCGAAGACCACGATCACGAGCAGCTGCGAGACCGTGAGCGCCGCGAGATCGAGGCGCGTGTCGGGAATGCCGATGTCGAGCTTCTTCACGTTCGAGCCCCACACCGTCTCGCCGAAGCCCTCGAGGAAGAAGGTGAGGCCGATCGTGGCCATGAACAGGATGATCTGCTCCTGGTTCACCATGTGGCGCAGGATGATGCGCTCGATCGCGAAGGCGAGCACGAGCATGATGACGACGGTGAGCAGGATCGCGGGCGCCAGCGGAATCCCGCGCTCCATCAGGCCGACGAGCGAGAGCGCCGCGAACAGCACCATGACGCCCTGGGCGAAGTTGAACACGCCCGAGGCCTTGTAGATGAGCACGAAGCCGAGTGCCACGAGCGCATACATCACGCCCGCGAGCACGCCGCCGATCACGACCTCGCCGAAGAACAGCGGATCGGTCAGCATGCTGACCCAGGGCGCCACGAGCAGGTTGTAGAGGAACTCCATGGCCCCGCCCTCAGTGCGCTTCGCCGAGATAGGCCTTGATCACGTCGGGATTGCTCCGCACCTCGTCGGGCTTCCCTTCCGCGATCTTGCGGCCGTAGTCGAGCACCACGACGCGGTCGGAAATGTCCATCACCACGCCCATGTCGTGCTCGATCAGCGCGATCGTGGTGCCGAACTCGTCGTTGACGTCGAGGACGAAGCGCGACATGTCCTCCTTCTCCTCGACGTTCATGCCCGCCATCGGTTCGTCGAGCAGCAGGAGATCGGGCTGCATCGCGAGCGCCCGCCCGAGCTCGACGCGCTTCTGGAGGCCGTAGGGCAGGCGCCCGACCGGAACCTTGCGGATCGCCTGGATCTCGAGGAAGTCGATGATGCGCTCGACCACCTCGCGGTGGCGGATCTCCTCGCGCTGCGCCGGGCCCCAGAAGGCGAGGTCGAAGACGAAATCGATGCCGGCCGCGATCGGTCGCAGCAGCACGCCGGCGGCACCGAGGCGATGGACGCCGCGGATCAAGGGGCCGTGCATGCGCAGAAGCCGGCCGGTCATGATGTTGTCGAGCGTCGTCATGCCGCGGAACAGCGCCACGTTCTGGAAGGTGCGCGCGATGCCGGTGAGCGCCGCCTCGTGCGGCCGCATGCGCCGGCGCACCGTGCCCTTGTAGGTGATGGTGCCTTCCTGCGGATGGTAGAAGCCGTTGATGACGTTCAGCATCGACGTCTTGCCGGCGCCGTTGGGGCCGATGATCGAGAAGATCTCGCCCTGCCTGATCTCGAAGCTGACGCCGGTGATCGCCCTCACGCCGCCGAAGCGCAGCGAGATGTCGTCCACCTTGAGGACGGTCTCGCCGATGCGCCGGTGATGCGGCTGGCTCATGCCGCCAGGGCGCGCGCCGGCGGCGCCGCCGTGACGACGGCCGCGTCGGCGATCTTCAAGTCCGCCTTGAGCGTGCCGGTGCGCCCGTCCTCGAAGCTCACCTTGGCCTCGACGTGGACGCTGTCCTTGCCGCCATAGAGCGCCGCGACGATGTCGGCGTACTTTTCGGCGACGAAGCGCCGGCGGACTTTGCGCGTGCGCGTGAGCTCGCCGTCGTCGGCGTCGAGCTCCTTGTGCAGCAGCACGAAGCGCTTGATCTGCGAGCCGGCGAGATCCTTGTCCTGCGCCAGGTCGCGGTTGACCTGCTCGACGCCGGACTTGATGAGCTCGTAGACCTCGGGCTTGGCGGCGAGCTCCTGGTAGGAGGAATAGGGCAGGTTGCGCTTCTCGGCCCAGTTGCCGACCGCGTCGAGGTTGATCGAGATCATCGCCGTGGCGTAGTCGCGGTCGGCGCCGAAGGTCACCGCCTCTTTGATCGAGGGGAAGAACTTGAGCTTGTTCTCGAGATATTTGGGCGCGAACAGCGCGCCGTTCTTCAAGCGGCCCACGTCCTTGGCGCGGTCGACGATCTTGAGATGCCCGTCGCGGTCGAGGATGCCGGCATCGCCGGTGTGCACCCAGCCGTCCGCGGTCTTGGTCTCGGCCGTGGCCGAGGGGTTCTTGAAGTACTCCTTGAACACGCCGGCGCTCCGGTAGAGCACCTCGCCGTTGCTATCGAGCTTCAGCTCCACGCCGGGGCACGGCACGCCGACCGTGTCGAGGCGCACCTGGTCGTGGGGCTGGACCGTGATGAACACGGTCGCCTCGGTCTGGCCGTAGAGCTGCTTCATCGGCACGCCGATGGAGCGGAAGAAGTTGAAGATGTCGGGTCCGATCGCCTCGCCGGCGGTGTAGACGAGGCGCATGCGCGAGAAGCCGAGCGTGTTCTTCAAGGGGCCGTAGACGAGCAGCTCGCCGAGCCAATAGAGCAGGCGCTGGCCCAGCGGCACCGGCTTCCTGGTGAGGATGTCGCTGCCGACGCGGCGCGCCACCTTCATGAAGGAGTGGAAGAGGCGCCGCTTGATCCAGGACGCGTCCTCGATGCGGATCAGCACCTGCGTCAGGATGTTCTGAAAGATCGGCGGCGGTGCGAAGAAATACGTAGGCCCGATCTCGCGCAGATCCTGCATCACGGTGGCGGTCGATTCCGGGCAGTTGATGCAGAAGCCGGCGACATAGGTCTGGCCGAGCGAGAACATGTTGTCGCCGACCCAGGCCATCGGCAGGTAGGAGAGCGTCTCGTCGCGGTCGGTGAGCCCTTCCAGCTCCACCGACATGCGCGCCATCTTGACGATGTTGTCGAAGGTGAGCACCACGCCCTTGGGCTGGCCGGTGGTGCCCGAGGTGTAGAGCATGATGGCGGTGTCGCCGCCCTTCGCCTTCGCCACCTCGGCATCGTAGAAGTCCGGGTGCTCCTTCATGTGCTCGCGGCCCATCGCTTCGAGCTTGGCGAGGCTGTGCAGGAAGGGCTGCGGGTAGTGGCGGAGGCCGCGCGGGTCGCGATAGATCACGGCTTCGAGCTTGGGGCAGCGCGCCTTGATCTCGAGCAGCTTGTCGACCTGCTCCTGGTCCTCGACCACGGCAAAGCGCGCCTCGGCATGGTCGAGCACGTATTGCATCTCGTTGGCGGCGGCGTCCTGGTAGACCGGCACCGGCACCGCGCCCAAGGCCTGCGCCGCCACCATCGCCCAGTAGAGCTGGGGCCGGTTGTCGCCGATGATGACGAGCGTATCGCCGCGCTTCAAACCCAGCGCCGCGAGGCCCGAGGCCATGATGCGCACTTCGTCGTGCACCTCGCGCCAGGTCCAGGTCTGCCAGATGCCGTAGTCTTTTTCACGGATCGCGGGCCGCGCGCCGCGGATGCGGGCGTTGTGCTCGAGCAGACCGGGAAAGGTCTCGGCGGGGGCGACGTCGGCTGCCGTCATGGCACACATCCTTCCATCGCGCGTGGCTGCGCCGCGCGGAGCGCGCGCAGGGGTTGCCAAAGGCCAACGGCATAAGGATGGGGCGGGCGCAACAAAAGTGCCTGGCCCACGATGCTCCTCCCAACAGGCCTCAAGCGGGAAATCTTCTTGTTGTGCCAACGGCCCCGTTTTCGAAGCTTGGACTCGCGAAAAGGGGTCAGACCCCTTTTCACCGTCGCCGGCTCACGCATGGCGTTGTCGGCGAGCGGCAAAAGGGGTCTGACCCCTGTTCGCCGCCGCGAGTCGCCGCGCGGGGCCGTTGGTTTTCCCGCGTTTGGCCTAGTAGCCAATGTGGTTGGGAGGGTCAAGCCCGCGCGCCGTCACACGGCTGCGCACGGCTTCCTGTGCGCTCAGGCGGCGTCGATCGTCTGGCGCACGATCTGGGCGAGCTGGCGGCTCTTGTAGGGTTTGCGCAGCAGTGCCACGCCGCGGCGCGGCTGTTTGAGGCCCGGGACGTCGGAATAGCCGGTGGTGAAGAGGACCTTGAGCGCCGGGAACTGCTTCTCCGCCTCCGCGGCAAGCTCGATACCCGTCATGCCGCCCGGCATCATCACGTCGGTGAACAGGAGATCGACCTTCTCGCCGCCGTAAAGCACGTTGCGCGCGGTGGGACCGTTGCCGGCGATCAGCACGCGGTAGCCCAGGCCGCGGAGCTGCTCGGTGACGTATTCGCGCACCGCGGCGTCGTCCTCGACCACGAGGATGGTCTCGGTGCCGCCCGGCAGCGGCGCGCCGTCGCGCGCGGCCGCCGGCGCCGGCGCCGCCTCCGTCTCCGCGGCGCGCGGGAGGAAGATCGTCACCGTGGTGCCGCGTCCGAGCGCGCTCTCGATCGTGACGTGGCCGCCCGACTGCTTGGCGAAGCCGTAGACCATGGCCAGGCCGAGGCCGCTGCCCTTGCCGATGTCCTTCGTCGTGAAGAACGGCTCGAACGCGCGCGCGATCACGTCGGGCGTCATGCCGGTGCCGGTATCGGTGACCTCGATCGCCACATAGTCGCCGGCGGCAAGCTCGCCGCTGCTGCCATTGGTGCCGCCGTTGGCCGCCGCGACGGTGCGGTTGGTGGTCGCGATCGTGAGGCGCCCGCCGTCGGGCATGGCGTCGCGCGCGTTGACGGCCAGATTGAGCAGCGCGGTCTCGAGCTGCGTCGCGTCGACCTTGCACAGCCAGGGCGCGGGGCCAGGC
>SBBV01000036.1 GCA_005240015.1 Candidatus Odyssella thessalonicensis
GATTCGGGCCGCGGCTGAGCTTCCTCGGCGCCGCGGCCCGAATCGGTCGCGCGGGATCGCGCGGCGCTATCGCTTCGGCGCAGGGCGCGCAGCAGCGAGGCCGCGACGAAGCCGGCGAGCAGCGCCAGCGCGATGCTCGGCAGCGGATTGCGCGCCACCTTGGTTTCGAAATTGCGCATGGGCGCGGCGAGCTCGGGCGGCAAGCCGGCCGCCTGCGACTCGAAGGCGGGGCGGGTTGGCGGCCGCGGACGCAGCAGCGCGAAATAGGCGACCAGGGCCGCGATCACGAGCGCGCCGCCGATCGCGAGCGGCGCCCAAAGCGGCCCGATCTCGCGCTCGAGCACATGGCGCAGCGCGATGAGCAGGTAGGCGAGCGCGAGCGCCCCGAGGAGGGCGACGAGGCCAATGCCGATCGCCGCGCGCGTCGCGTTGCGCTTCAAGCGCGCCAAGGCAGGCGCGATCAGCGCGATGCGCGCCATTCGCCCGGCCAGCTGCGTCGCGAAAGACAAAGGCGCGCCGCGCTCAGCGACCGTGCATCAGGCGCGAGACGACGCAACCGGCGGCGAACGCGACGGCGACGCTCAGCAGCGGCCAATCGCGGATCACGCCCGAGATCGATTCGATCTGGCGTTGGCCCTGTTCGGTGACCGTCTCTAAACCGTGACGCCCGGCTTCCATCGCCGACTGCGCCTGCTCCTTCGCCCGCTCGTAGATTTCCCGGCCATCGTCGCCCGCGCGCTGCGCGGCCGCAGCCACTTTCGCGCCCGTCTGGTCTGCCATGTGCGTTTCTCCACTTGCGTTGTGCCGCTCGAAATGGCGGCAAATGCCGTGTCGGCACAACGGAAGAGCTGCGGGCAAGTTCCGGCGCGCGGCCGATTCCGCGGCGCGTCAGGGGCGCTCGGACAGCGTGAGCGATTCGGAGGCCGGCGCCGGCTGGCGCCCTGAGACCTCCGCGCCTGCGTCGGCCGGCAGGCGCGCGAAGACGAGGGCCGCCAGTGCGGAGATGCCGGCCACGATCAGGAAGGCGGGCGCAAAGTCGCGCGCCACGGCCGCCTCGCCGCCGCGCAGCGCCACGACGACGTGGAGAATGAGGGCACCCAGGCCCACGCCGATGCTGAGCGAGAGCTGCTGGCCCACGCTCGCGAAGCTGGTGGCACGGCTCATGCGCTCGCGCGGCACGTCGGAATAGGCAAGCGCGTTGATGCTCGTGAACTCGAGCGAGCGGAAGAAGCCGCCGATCAGCAGCACGGCGACGATCAGCGCCGCGGGCGTGGTCGTCTCGAACAGGGCGCAGGCGGCGATCGAGGCCGCGCTGATCACCGCGTTGAAGGCGAGGACATCGCGGAAGCCGAAGCGGCGCAGGATGCGCTTCGCCGTCACCTTCATGGTGATGGCGCCGACGGCAGCGGCGAACGTGATCAGGCCCGACTGCAGCGGGTTCTTGCCGAAGCCCAGTTGCAGCAGCAGCGGCAACAGGAACGGGATCGCGCCGACGCCGATGCGGAAGAGGAAGCCGCCGAGCACCGCCGCGCGGAAGGTTCCCACCGCGAGCAGCGAGAGATCGAGGACCGGGTGCGCGCGCCGCCGCGCGTGCATCACGTAGAGAACGAGCGCCGCGGCGCCGGCCGCGATCAGCGCCGCCACCGCCGGCGCCGGCAAGAGATCGCGGCCCACCGTCTCGAACCCCATCATCACGCCGGCGAGCCCGGTGCCGGCCAACGCGAAGCCGCGCCAGTCGAAGGGCGGCACGCGCTCCTCCTTCACGTTCTCGATCAGGATCAGCGCGAGCGCGATGCCGGCGACGCCGATCGGGATGTTGATCCAGAAGATCCAGCGCCAGGAGAGATAGGTGGTGATGAAGCCGCCGAGCGGCGGACCCACGATCGGGCCGACCAGCGCCGGAATGGTGACGAGCGCCAGCGCGCCGACGAGCTCGGACTTGGCGACGCTCCGGAGCAGCACGAGGCGCCCGACCGGGACCATCATCGCGCCGCCCAATCCCTGCACCACCCGCGAGAGCACGAGGCTCCAGAACGAGTCGGCGAAGCCGCAGGAGATCGAGCCCAGCGTGAAGACGACGATGGCCGAGCAGAACACGAGCCGCGCGCCGAAGCGGTCGGCGATCCAGCCGCTCACCGGAATGAAGATCGCGAGGCTCAAGAGATAAGAGGTGATGGCGAGATTGAGGTGGAGCGGGCTTTCGCCGAGCGAGCGCGCGATCTCGGGCAGCGCCGTCGCCAGCACGGTCGAATCGAGGTTCTCCATGAACAGCGCGCAGGCGACGACGAACGGGATCAGTCGGCTGCGGCGGGCGGGGCTCATGGCGCTGCTTCTAGAACCCCTTCTCCCAGGGGAGAAGGGGCACGGGATGAGGGGGCCGACGTGCGTCTCACACGGTTGCTTCCACCGCCGAGTCGATATCGTGAAGCCAGATTTTGCGCGCGCGTCGCGCCCTCGGTGGAGGGGCACGTCGGCCCCCTACCGCCTGCCCCCGGGAGACGGGCGGAGTGACCTCGATCACAGGCTTCCGGTGATCTCTATCACTGCGCTTGCGGCCGGAAAAAGCGATTGTGGCGCCTACACTTATCCGAGGCTTCGGGGCGCCGCATGCAAGGAACGGCACACATCGCGAAGGCTTTGCCGACACGGCTCGACGCCGTGGTGTTCGGCATCAAGGCCGGGCTGTTCCGCCTCGACCGTGCGCGCCGCAACGTCTGCGACCGCCTGGCCCGCCGCGGCGCCGTCCGCTTCGCCAAAGGGGCTGCGCTCATCGAAGCACCCATCGTCGCCGAATCCCGCACCAAGCTCTGGACCGAGGCGAGCGACGCCGAGCGCCCGCTGCTCGTCGGCAAGATCCACAATCTGCGCCAGGCGCTGCGCCGCATCGACGGCGTCGAGATCCCGGCCGGGCGCGTCTTCAGCTTCTGGGCGCAGATCGGCCGACCGACGCGCTGGAAGGGTTACGTCGCGGGGCGCGAGCTGCGCGAAGGCTGCGTGATCCCGACCGTGGGCGGCGGCCTCTGCCAGCTTTCGAACGCGCTCTACGACGCCGCGCTCAAGGCCGGGTTCGCCATCGTGGAGCGCCACGCGCACACGCAGGTCATCCCCGGCTCGCTGGCCGAAGTGGGCCGCGACGCCACCGTGTTCTGGAACTACGTCGATCTCCGCTTCCGCGCGCCGACGGCGTTCCGCATCGAAGCCGACATGGACGCCGAGCATCTCGTGCTGCGCTTGCGCGCCGTGCCGGCCGAAGCCGGCGCAACGCTGCCGGCCGAGCCGGTCGCCGCCAAAGGTGGCAAGGGCCCGAACAACTGCCTCTCGTGCAACGTCATCCAGTGCTTCCGCCACGTGGCACCCGCCGCCGCGCGCACCGGCGAAACCGCGTTCCTGCTCGACGGGCTGGTGCCCGAGTTCGATGGCTACATCCAATCCATCCGCCGGCCGGGCGACACCTTGTTCCTCCCGCTCGACGGCAAGCGCCGCGGCAAGCCCAACTATGCGTGGACGACGGCGGGCTTCGCGTGCGTCCACACCAGCACGCTCGCCACGCTGCTGCGCGCCTGGAAGAGCCGCCGGCTCGCCGATCAGGGTGCCGCGCGCCAGCAGGCGCTGCTCGACGGCGCGCGCCGCCTCGCCGAGAGCTATGCGCGCCGCCTGGCGCCCGACGCGACGCATGTCGTCGTGGCGCAGAACCTGCTGCCCTATCTCTGGCGCGACGGCCACTTGAAGGGCCGCAGCTTCGACGTGCTGATGACGGCGCTGCCGATGGGCGTCCTGCAGCAGCGGCTCGACCGCGCGGCCGGCGCCGATTTCGGCATGATCCAATCGAGCTGCACGGCCTTGGTCGGAAACAGCGCGGAAATGTCGGCGTGCGCGGTCACGATCCTGCGCGC
>SBBV01000385.1 GCA_005240015.1 Candidatus Odyssella thessalonicensis
CATCGGCGTGATGCTGTTCGGCTGGAAGAAGGTCGGGCCGAGGTTCCACTTCCTCGCCACCTGCCTCGTGGCGCTCGGCACGCTCAACTCCGCGTTCTGGATCCTCGCCGCCAACAGCTGGATGCACACGCCGCAGGGGGCGGCGCTCGTCGGCGGCCGCTTCGTGCCCGAGGATTGGTGGGCGATCGTGTTCAACCCGTCGTTCCCGTATCGCCTCGCGCACATGGTGCTGGCGAGCTTCCTGACCGTATCGTTCGTCGTCGCCGGCACGTCGGCCTGGTATCTCCTGAAGCGCCGGCACGAGGAGATCGCGCGGCGCGGCTTCTCGCTCGCGCTCGGCGCCGCCGCCGTGCTGGCGCCGCTGCAGATCTTCGCCGGCGACCTCCACGGCCTCCAGGTGCGCGCGACGCAGCCGATGAAGGTGGCGGCGATGGAGGCGCTCTGGGAGACGACGAAGGGCGCGCCGTTCATCGTGTTCGCGATTCCCGACACGAAGGCCGAGCGCAACCGCTTCGAGATCGCGATTCCCTACGCCGGCAGCCTGATCCTGACGCACAGCCTGAGCGGGGAGGTGAAGGGCCTGAAGGAGGTGAAGCCCGAGGACCGGCCGCCGGTGTTCTGGGTGTTCACCACCTTCCGGCTGATGGTTGCGATCGGATTCTTCCTGCTGGCGGTGGCCCTCTTCGGACTCTGGCAGCGTTGGCGCGGCCGCCTCTACACGAGCCGTTTCCTGATGCGCCTTGCGGTCGGCTGTATTCCGCTTGGCTTCATCGCGGTGATTGCCGGTTGGATGACAGCGGAGATCGGGCGCCAGCCCTGGACCGTCTACGGCATGCTGCGCACCGCCGACAGCGTCTCGCCGGTGCCGGCGGCGTCGGTCGCAGCGTCGCTCGCGCTGTTCGTCGTCGTCTACGTGTTCCTGTTCGCGGCGTTTCTCTATTTCGTCGACCGCCTCATCAGGAAAGGCCCGGACGAGGCCGAGCTGCCGCCGGCCGTGCCCGCCGCGATGCGCGGCGCGCGGCCCGCGCTCGTGGTCGAGGAAGGCGCCGCCGCGGTCACCGAGAAAGGGCGCTCGTGATGGACCTCGCCCTCGTCTCGGCCGGCGTGATCGCGCTGGGCGTGCTCGTCTACATCGTGCTCGACGGCTTCGATCTCGGCATCGGCGTGCTGTTCGCGGTGGCGCCCGACGCCGAGGCGCGCGCCACGATGATGAACTCGGTGGCGCCGGTCTGGGACGGCAACGAGACCTGGCTCATCCTGGGCGGCGCCGTGCTGTTCGCCGCGTTTCCGCTCGCCTACGCGGTGGCGCTGCCGGCGCTCTACATTCCGCTGATGCTGATGCTGTTCGCGCTGATCTTCCGCGGCGTGAGCTTCGAGCTGCGCTTCAAGGCCGAGAATCCGCGGCCCTGGGATTTCGCGTTCGGCATCGGCTCGACGGTCGCGGCGTTCATGCAGGGCGCGCTCTTGGGCGGCCTCGTCGCCGGCATCAAGGTCGAGAACAACGCGTTCGCCGGCGGCGCGTTCGATTGGCTGACGCCGCTCGCGATCGCCGCCGGGCTCGGCGTCGTCGCCGGCTACGCGCTGCTCGGCGCGTGCTGGCTCGTGCTCAAGACGGAAGGTGCCTTGCAGGCCAAGGCGCGCATCTGGGGCCGCTGGCTCACGGCCGCCGTGCTCGTGGCGATGGGTGTCGTGAGCCTCATCACGCCGCTCGATCATCCGCAGGTGGCGGCGCGCTGGTTCGGCGGCCTCAACTTCCTCTATCTCGCACCCGTGCCGGCCGCGGCCGCGTTCGTGGCGTTCATCCTCTGGCGCGGCCTCGGCCGCGCCCCCTCGCCGGGTTGGGGCGAGCGCGCGCCGTTCTTCCTCGCGACGCTCTTGTTCCTGCTCGGCTATGCCGGCATCGCGATCAGCCTCTGGCCCTACATCGTGCCCTATCGCCTTTCGATCTGGGCCGCTGCGGCGCCGCCCGCGAGCCAGGTCTTCACGCTGATCGGCGCGGCGGTGGCGCTCCCGATGGTCGCGGTCTACACGATCTACGCCTACCGCGTCTTCCGCGGCAAAGTGAGCGCCGGCTACGAAGCGCATTGAGCGCCGGCCCTCACCTCCCAAGCGCCGCAAGCGGCGCTTGGGCCCCTCCTCTCCCGGAGGGAGAGGGAAAATAATGGCGCGCCGGTTCTTTTCCTCTCCCGCAGGGAGAGGAGGGGCCCATTCGCGCGTCAGCGCGAATGGGAGGTGAGGGCCGGCGGCGCCGCCGGCACTGCGCGTTCCGCCACCGCCAGGCACCAGATCGCGACCGGCTCGCGCCGGCCGCGCACGCTGTGCGCCTGGTCGGGGCGCAGGCGCTCGAGCAGCGCTTCGCCGCCGCAGCCGCGCACGGCGAGCACGAGCGCGTCGCTGACGATCAGCGGCGTGCCGGCTTCGCGCGTGAGGCGCTCCAAGCGGCTCGCCACGTTCACCGTGTCGCCCAGCACGGTATATTCGAGCCGGCGCGCATCGCCGATATTGCCGACCAGCACCTCGCCGTAGTGCACGCCGATGCCGATCGCGACCGAGGGCTCGCCTTGGCGCTCGCGCTCGCCGTTCCAGCGTTCGATCTCGGCGAGCATCGCGCCGGCGCAGGCGAGTGCGCGCGCCGGATCGTCGTGCTTGGGGCGCGGCGTCCCGAAATGCACCATGATCGCGTCGCCGATGTACTTGTCGACCGTGCCGCCATGCTCGAACGCGAGGCGCGCAAGCCGGCCGTGGAACTCGCGCAAGAGGCCGACCAAGGCATTGGGATCGAGCTTCTCCGAGATCGCGGTGAAGCCCACCATGTCGGCGAACAGCACGGCGGCCGGCTGCACCTGCGGGCGGTCGAGATCGCCTGTGCTGCGCGCGAGCTCGTTCACGAGATTGGGCGAGAAATAGCGCGAGAGCGCGGCGCGCCCCGCCTCGGCCGCCGCCTGCCGGCGCACGAGGAGCCGCGAGCGCCACACCGCGATGGCCAGGATCAGCGTCACCAGCACGAGGAAGACGATCTGGTTGTAGAGCGCCGTCAGGCCGACCGTCTTGGGATGGAGGAAATTCGTGATGATCGAGCCCGCGCTCAAGCCGGTGTCGAGCACGTCGCGCGAGCTGTAGGGGATCGAATCCGGCAGCATCGCGACCCAGAGGAAGCCCGCGGTCCAGGCCGCGATGGCCGCGACGCCGGTCCAGATCACGAGCGCCGGCGAATATGACAGGGCCATCCCGACCACGAAGACGCCGAGATAGAGGAAGTTCGGCAGGCGCAGATTGAGCTGCACCGTCCAGCCCTCGGCGAAGAACGGCGGCGGCACGATCAGGATGTAGGTGAGGATCGCGGCGTCGAGCAGCAGGAAGAAGGCCGTCACTTTCCAGCCGCCCAAGCCGACGCGCGAGAGCGCGTAGGGCACGGCGCCCAAGAGCGCGAAGACCGCGATCGCGCCGAGATAGAGGCCCGAGCGCTCGAAGGGCAGCGTCGTCGCCACCCAGATCGCGAGCATGCCGAGCGCCACCAGCCGGCCATAGAAGACATAGGCGAGGCCCGAGCGCTCCTCGCGCGCGATGCCCGCGGCAACGCCGTTGCCGGCGCCGCCATTGCCGGTCTCCCGGCGCAGTGCGATGTCCGCCATCCCGCCACCTCGAAACTGCACCCACCCATGGCGAGTAGGGCGAAGCGAGGCGACGATTTTGTGGCCGAGACGCGGCCACACGGCGCGGTCACCGAATGTTGACCGGGGCTCTCGGCGCGGACGCACGTCCGCCTTCGCCTTGCGCGTCGACGCGCTACGCTACCGAGGTTGGGCGCATCCTGCCGGCATGCTCACTCGATCATCTCGCTGGCGCGGACGAGGAGGGATGGCGGGATGGTCAGGCCGAGAGCCTTGGCGGTCTGAAGGTTGATCACGAGCTCGAACGTGGTCGGCTGCTCCACAGGAAGCTCGCCGGGCTTGGCACCCTTGAAGATCTTGTCGACGAAGGTCGCCAACCGGAAATAAATGTTGGGATAGTTCACCGCGTAGGCGATCAATCCCCCGGCCTCGACAAAGTCGCGGGAAGGATAGACGGCAGGCAGCTTGTTGCGCTTCACGAGGTCGACGATCGCGCGTTTATGCATTTGCGTGAGGCCGTCTGCCCCGACGACCAGCCCGTCAACACGCTGCCGGACTGCCTGTTCGAAAGCGCGGCCCAAATCGTCCTCGCTCCGCACGTCAAGAAGTTCGGCCGCGAGACCGAGCGCGCGCGCCGCCGTCTTCGTCTCTTCCCATTCGGGTGGGACCGCCGGATTGCTCATGTTGTGAAGCAAGCCAACGCGCGAGAGAGCCGGAACCAGCTCTTTGAGGATTTCCACGCGCTTCGCCGACAGCTCGGTGCTGAAGGTAATCATCCCCGTGATGTTGCCGCCCGGCCGCGCGAAGCTCGGCACGATGGCGCCCGGGCCGGGCATCGTCGCCATAACTACGGGAATTGTTCCGGTCGCGTTTAGGACCGCCCGGGTTGCAGGGGTTCCCCGCGTCACGATCAGGTCGACTTTGAGACGAACCAGTTCGGACGCGAGCTCCGGGAACCGCTCGGCCTGACCGTCTGCCGACCGGTATTCGATGCGCAGGTTTCGGCCTTCGACGTAGCCGAGCTCCCTGAGCCCCTTGCGCAGGCCTTCGAGATTGGCGGCATTCCGTTCCGCAGGTATCGTCTCGAGTATCCCGAGCCGATAGATCTTTCCCGCCTGCTGCGCGCGCGTCGCGACGGGCCATGCCGCGATGGCGCAGCCCACACCGATCACGAACCCCCGCCGTTTCATGGGATCACCTCCTAGGCCTGTGCCAGGAGAGCTGGGCCACCACAAGTTCGCTATCAGCCCGCAACCGGGGACGCCGCGGATGGCGGTATCGCCCCAAGCCAGGGAAGTTTACCGCACCTGACGCGTCGGGCAAACGTGGCCGCGTTGCATGAGATCGGAGCCCGAGTAGAATTTTCGCGATGAGCGAGCCTCCGCGACCGACTTCACCCGCGCGGCTCACGGGCACGACGAATGGGCCGGATCATCGCGCGATTTCGCGTGACGAGATTCTGCGCATCCTGGAGCTGCATCGACTCTATCTCGACCTGGGGCGCGGACATGGCCAGCGGGCTGATCTGCGCGCCGCCGACCTCACTGGACTTGATCTTGCCGGGGCGAATCTGCGCCGCGCGCGAATGGTCCATGCGCTGCTCGACGGCGTCGACCTGAAGCGCGCCGATCTCGCCAGGGCCAACATGATCGGCGCCCGCCTCGCCCGGGCCTGTCTTGCCGGTGCGGAACTCACCGAAGCGCGTCTCAGCGGCGTCAGCGCCGCCGCGGCCGATCTGTCGGCGGCGCGCCTCGCGAAGGCGGATGCGGAGTTCGCGATCTTCACGGATGCGATCCTTGTGGGCGCGTGTCTCGGCGAGGCCGACCTCAGCGGCGCCAATTTCGACGGCGCCGACCTCAGCGGGGCCGATCTCCGGGGCGCCAATTTGCGCGGCGCCGGCCTGCGCCGCGCCCGGCTCGACCGCGCAAATCTTCAGCGGGCGCGTCTCGGCGGCGCGTTCCTCAACGGCGCTTCGCTCCGCGGCGCCGACCTTCGCGGAGCCTATCTCCGCGTGGCGCAGCTCCAGGAGACCGACCTTTCGGGCGCCGATCTGCGCAATACGGTGGGATTGACCGCGGCACAGCTCGACGCGGCGCGCCGGGACCGGGACACCAAGCTGCCTTCCGAGCTCACGGAGGGACCCGCTCGTGGCGAATGACGATCACGTGGCGCGGCTGCGCCAGGGTGTGGATGCGTGGAACGCATGGCGCCGCACGCATCCCGACGTCGAGCCGGATCTGCGCGACTCTGGCCTGCGCGGGCTCGATCTAGCGCGGGCTGATCTCGCCGGCGTCGACCTGCGCCAGGCCGATCTCCGCGGCACGATCTTGCGGGGCGCGCGGCTGATCCGGGCGCGGCTCGACGGCGCCAATCTGTTCAAGGCGGTGCTCGATGATGCCGACCTCGAAGGCGCCGTGCTGACCGGGGCCCAGTTCCTCAATTGCGCGCAGCTCGCCGTCGCGCGGAACTGGCAGTCGGCGCAGCGCGACCCCGCGCTTGCCTGCGGCGCACCGATTCCGGGCGCGTGATGCCAGCGAGCCAAGATGTGACCGGTCGCCGGAAGGG
>SBBV01000522.1 GCA_005240015.1 Candidatus Odyssella thessalonicensis
CTGACCGCTGCGGTCAGACCAAGTGTCACCCATGTCCCCGAACGACTGTCACCTATGTCCCCGGTCCGTACAGAATAGCGGGGGAGGGTCAGGGTGGGGGTGAGGACCAGGTTCGCAAAATCGCGCGACGACGTGCGACGCTCGGGCGCCGCGCAACCGATTTCGCGCTTCGCGGCGGACAGCCCCCCATACAACCTTCCCCCGCAAGCGGGGGAAGGCCTTCTTGGCTACCTCGTCCCCGCGCGTATCTTGGCGCTACTCGAGCTCGTCGAGATCGGATTGCAGCGGAGTGCGCTTGCCGTTGGAGGTGGTGGCGCTCCTGCGATCGACCCAGCGCTTGTGCGCGGCGGCGAACTCGCCGCGGCTGATGCGCCCGTCCTTGTCGGCGTCGAGCCGCTGGAAGAAGCCGCGCAGCGCCGCCACGCGCTCCTCGCGGCCGATGAAGCCGTCGCCGTCCTTGTCGTATTTCGCGAAGATGCGCTGCATCCAGCGCTCGGCGATGCGGCGGCGGCATTGGAGATACTCCTGCCGCGTGATGAAGCCGTCCTTGTTGGTGTCGCAGAGCAGCAGCCGCTGCGCCTCGGGCCCCTTCAGGTCCGCCGCGCCGAGCCGCCCGGTGCGCTTCTTGTCGAGCGCCTCGAACACCCGGTTCACGCGCCGGCGCGCCTCGGCCTCGTGGTAGGCCATGAACTCGTCGCGGCCGATATTGCCGTCGCGGTTCTGGTCCATGCGTTTCAGGCGCTCGTCCGAGGCGCGCACGAACTCCTCGAACGAGATGAAGCCGCTGCCGTTGCGGTCGAGGCGCTTCCAGGCCTGCTCGGCCGATTCGCCGGCGCCCTGCGCGGCCGCCGGGAGCGCGCTTGCCGCCATCACGGCGAACGCCGCCAGCATCAGACCCGGCCCCAGCCGGGCCCGGCGCAGGAACAACGCAACCCGCATATTGTGCCTTTCAGCGCCGCGCTGAAGACAGACGCGCGCCGGTCCCCTGCCCAAAGCGGCCGGGCCATCGTCCCCGCCGGCCGCCGTCCACCTAGCGAGTTTACGCCCGTCCGCCCGAACCTATCCCCGGCCTCGCCGCCGGAATGGCCGCCTTCCCGCGGTTGCTCAGGATGGCCGGATCGCCTAAATGATGGTCTCGACGAAGTGCGGCACGCACCCGTAGCTCAGCTGGATAGAGCGTTGCCCTCCGAAGGCAGAGGTCAGAGGTTCGAATCCTCTCGGGTGCGCCATTTTCCGGGCTGCACGCGCCAGCCGGATCGGGTCTGGTTCAATCCAATCCCAACCTGCTCTTCAAGCTCACCAGGCCGAACGCGTGTTTTGAGTCCTTGCCGTCTGCAGTAATGGTGCCGACGCAGTTCGTGGGCCAAATCCCGAACCAGTGATCGCCGATCGACCACACGGCTCGGCTGGTGCCCGGCCCCTGACAATCCCACACCTGCCGTTTTCCTCGCTCGACCCACTCGGCACGGCATCTCATTCTGCCGTTTGCTCCCGGATCTGGCCTGCGGCCAGGATCTAACTTTCCGACGCACTCGACGCGTGCGCTGATGGCGCCGTTCCAGCTCGGCGTGGCCTGTCCGGTGAACCGCCATTCGCTCAGGCCGCCGGTGAGCGTACCCTTTCCGTTGAGCACGTGATGGGCGTCGGGTGTTGCGTTCCATGCAAACAGTGCGTCGGCCGAGGACTGGACCTTCGGTCGCTGGAGGCGGGCAAGCTCCGCCTTCCAATGGTCGAGATTACAGGCATTCTGCACCTCGTTCCGCCGGCGCTTGGCCTCTTGCAACAGGTTGTCCGCCCGAGCCTGCGACATGCGGCCAGCGGCGACGGCACGCTTGAGCGCGGTCTCCCACGCCGTCAAAGCGATGACCGGTTCCTTGCCCGCCTGGCGCCGCCCGCGGTGGAAGAAGTAGTCTCCGGTCTTCAATTGCGCACAGTGCTGCGTAAGGTAGGGCTCGTTCCTCAGTGTCTGCTCGGCAAGCTGAATGTTGCGCTGGACCGTCGCGACATCTTGGGCAGACACGCTGGTGGCGGCAGCGCCGACGATGGCGGCGGCCAAGCAACCGATCCACTTCTGCATGGCGTCTCCCCCGTCCCTAGAGGTTGCCGAAGTCCGTGGGGTCGATATCGTCGGGGTTCGTCACGGGCCCCCGCGGCCGCCCGGCGCCGGCTTTCACCAGCGAGATATGCCCGCGCGCCTGGTTCTTGCTGGTCACCACGGACAGCAGATAGCACATCGCCGCATCGGACGGCTTGTACGTGCCCGCTGCGATCCAGGTCGAGCCTTGGCACCGCGGATTTGCGGCGCAATCAGCCTGGCACTCAGCGGCACTCGGGCGCGGATAATAGGTGAGGTTCGTCCCGTTCAGCGCCACACCTACCTCCACGCCCTGCGCGCTTGCGAGCGATGGCACCGAGACAAGCAACGCGCCCCCCAGGGCGAGCGACGGCAGGTTGTTGCGGCGCTCCCGTTTCATGATTGCCCCTTTGACGTGCGGTGAAGCGTGCGGGGCTTGAGCTCAAGTGTGCCCGCGTTAGGCTTTTCCACCAGCGACTGTCGGCCATCCTATCACGCAACTGCCGCACAGCAAACCAGGCCCGGCTGCAATGTCCGCCGCTTCCACGACCTCGATCGCCGCCCAAGGCGTTGCACGCTGGCACGATTGCGTAGCCCGGCGCGATTTCGCCGCGCTGCGGGCGCTGCTCGCCGACGATGTGCGGTTCCATTCGCCGTTCTTGTGGCGGCCCAAGGACGGCAAGGCCGTCACCGCCGAGTACCTCATCGCCGCGATGCACGTGCTCGAAGACCTCACCTATCACCGCGAGGCGCACGACGGCACGACCGCGATGCTCGAGTTCAGCGCCAAGGTCGGCGAATTGTCGCTCAAGGGCATCGACATCATCCGCTTCGGTACGGACGGCCGCATCGTCGAGTTCGAGGTGATGGTGCGCCCGTTCAAGGGCCTCACGGCGCTCGCCGAGGCCATGCAGAAGCAGCTCGCAGCGCAGGGCGTCGCGGGGTAGGCCCCGTTCCGAGATGGAATCATTTTTGAGGCGTAGGGGCGGGTCCCCGACCCGCCCGCCGGGGTCACCACCCGAAAATCGGTCGCGCCAAGAGCGGCGGCGACACGGGCGAGGCCCTACGATGCGAGGCTCGTAACGCGGCCGGGAATCAGTCTTCGAGCGACACCACGCCGACGGCTTCGAGTGCGAGCACGCACCAGATGCCGAGGCACGAGAGCATCAGGCCGTATTCGATCGTCGTCAGGCCGCTTTCGTCGCGGAAGAAGCACCGCAGCATCGAGAACATCCTTTCGCCCAGCGAAGAGCGTCCTGCACGCTATGCGATTGATCGTAAAACGCCGGCTAACGCAGGATTAAAGATGGCTTAAAATCGCCGCGGCGCGTGCGGCGCAGGGGTGCACCTTCGGTCAAGCGGCCGCGCGCAGTGGGAACAGCTTGCGAAGCCGGGGATCGCGCAAATAGAGCCCGCCCCAGACGATCACGCCGAGGTAGACGCCGAACAGGACGTGCGTGAAGAGCGGGCTTCCAACTCGGACATGCGTGGCCACGGCGCCGCCCAGAAAGCCCGTGAGCAGAATGGCGCCGAGCACCGCGGTTCGCGGGGCCACGTAGAGCAAGGTGCACACCAGCAGCAAGGCGCCGACACCGCGCGTCATCGCGGCGCCCGAAAAACCCAGCGCGCCGCTCGTCTCCACCGCGATGGGCATGGCCAGCAGCTTCATCGTCGCATCCAGCAACAAGAACGCGACCGCGAGACCGCTGAGCACCCAGCCGGCCCAATAGCTGCCCTGGTGGCCACTGGTCGATGCTGCTTGATCCCCCATGGTTTCCTCCGGTTCCGGCGTGGGCCTGCCGCGAGGACGAACGGGAGGGCTGCAATCCGACACGGGGCCGACGGAAGGCGCCGCTCAGGCGCCGACCGCGAGATCGCTCGCATAGGGGTTCGTCTTCCGCTCCCAGCCGAAGGTCGACATCGGCCCGTGGCCGGGGATGAAGCGCACGTCGTCGCCGAGCGGGAACAGGCGCTCGCGGATCGATGAGATCAGCGCCGCGTGATCGCCGCGCGGGAAATCGGTGCGGCCGATCGAGCCCTTGAACAGCACGTCGCCGACCACCGCGAGCTTCGCCGGGCGGTGGAAGAACACGATGTGGCCCGGCGTGTGGCCCGGGCAGTGCAAGACCTCGAACACGAGCTTCCCCACCGTCGCCGTGTCGCCCTGCCTGAGCCAGCGGTCGGGCGTGAATTCGCGCAGCGGCGGAAAGCCGAACTGAAGCCCGTGCGCGGGCAGCTTCTCGATCCAGAAGCGGTCGGCCTCGTGCGGGCCTTCGACCGGCAGCTTCAGCCGATCGCGGAGATCGGCGACCGCGCCGGCGTGATCGAGATGCCCGTGCGTGACCAGGATCTTCTCGAGCGTGACACCCTGCTTGGCGATGACGCCCAGCACCTGGTCGAGATCGCCGCCGGGATCGACGATGGCGCCCTTCATCGTCTCGTCGCACCAGAGCAGCGAGCAGTTTTGAGCAAACGGCGTCACCGGGATGATGGCGGCTTTCAGCATGTCGGCGGGGATCTCCGAGGCCGCCGGGATATGCGGGTCAAAGGGCCGGGGCGCAAGCGCCGCGTCGCCGCGCCGCCGACGGCGACCAGGGCGCCGAAATTCCGTCGCTTTTCCGGCGCATGTGACGCACTTCACAGCTTGCCGCCGGCACACGGCACACTATGGTGTGGCGCCTGCCGCGCCCGATCTTGCGCCGCGCGGCCGCATCCCCACCTATGGCGCGACCCATTCAAGACCCCGCATGAGCAACGGCTTCCTCAGGTTCATCGGCGTGCTGCTGATCCTCGGCAGCGTCGGCTTCGTCACCGTGAAGGGCACGTTCACCGGCGGCTTCCGGTATCTGACGCCCGGCTTCGGCACGGTCTCCCATGACCCAGCCGCTGAGCGCCGCTGAGCGCCCGGCCGCGCGGCCGGGGACGCCGACGCGCCCCACGCTGGGGGCGGGCGGCGCCGCGTTCATCCTCTACCTGCTGCCGATGCCGCTGCTCGGAAAGGCGTTCTACGAGCTGATCCTGCGCGGCCGCTTCGGCGGCTTCGTGATCTCGCTGGCGCTGTTCGCCCTCTTCATCCTCGGCGCCGAGCTGGCGCGGCGCGGCATCGCGCGCACGCGCGAATTCCAGGCGCGCAAGGTGGCGCTCGCCGGTGGCCCGCCGCTCAAGAGCATGGGCACGATCGTGATCGCGCTGGCGACGTTCCTCACCGCGTTCTTCGCGGCCAATCAGTCGCTGCCGGCCGCGATCGCGATCGCGCTCGGCTCGGCCTTGGGCATGTTCCTCACCTACGGGCTCGACGCGCGCGGCGCCAAGGGTGTCGCCGCCGACGCCGGCGTCAGCGCCGAGGACGTGCATGGCGCGCTCAACGAGGCGCGCTCGCGCATCGCCGCCATCGAGGAGGCGGCCAAGCGCTTCGCCGGCGACAAGGCCTGGGAGATGCGCCAGAAGATCCGCGACGTCGTGTCGGCGGCGGGCAAGGTGCTGCACCTGATCGAAGAGGACCCGCGCGATCTGCGCCGCGCGCGCAAGTTCCTGAACGTGTACTTGGACAGCGCCAAGACCGTGACCGAGAACTACGCCGCGATCTCGGCCAAGGCGCATGCGCCCGAAATGGAGGCGAAGTTCGCCGCCGTGCTCGACGACTTGAAGAAGACCTGCGAGGAGCAATACACGAAGCTGCTCGAGAACGACACGCTCGACCTCGATGCGCAGATCGAGGTGCTGAAGGTGAGGCTGACGAAGGAAGGGCTGAGCTGAGCGATGAGGGTTCGACGTGCATCGGCCCCTAGGGCGGAAAGGCTCGATCTACGACAATCGATACAACCGACTTAACAGGGACACGGACCATGGCTTCCACTGAAACGCAGACACCGGCAACCGGCATGCCCACGATGGCGGCGCCCGCGCAGCCGCTCGACAAGCCCGTCGTCGCCTACAAGGACGCCGACGCGGCCGCCAAAGGCCGGATCGAGAACGCGCTCGGCGAGCTCAACATCAAGGACAGCAACTCGGTCATCTTCTTCGGCGCCCGCGCGCAGGAGCAGCTCACCTCGATCTCCGAGAACATGCTGGAAGGCGTGCGCAACAAGGACACCGGCCCGGCCGGCGCGGCGCTCTCCGAAATGCTGACGCGCCTGCGCGGCTTCAAGGTCGACGACCTCGACCCCAGGAACAAGCCGGGCTTCTTCGGCCGGCTGCTCGGCTCGGCCAACCCGATCGCGAAGTTCGTGCAGCAGTACGAGGAGGTGAGGAAGCAGATCGATTCGGTCTCGAACCGCCTCGACGGCCACAAGAACAAGCTGATGGAGGATATCGTAAAGCTCGACCGGCTCTACGAGGCGAACCTCCAATACTACCACACGCTCGCCGACTACATCGCGGCCGGCGACGAGATGCTGCGCCGGCTCGACGGCGAGGTGATCCCGCAGATGGCCAAGGCAGCCGAGGGCGGCGACATGCTGAAGGCGCAGGAGCTGCGCGACATGCGCCAGATGCGCGACGATCTCGAGCGGCGCGTGCATGACTTGAAGCTCACGCGCCAGGTGGCGATGCAGAGCCTGCCCTCGATCCGCCTCGTGCAGGAGAACGACAAGAGCCTCGTCACCAAGATCAACTCGACAATGGCCAACACGATTCCGCTCTGGAAGCAGCAGCTCGCCCAGGCGGTGACGATCTACCGCGCGAGCGAGGCGGCGAAGACGGTGAAGGAGGCGACCGACCTCACCAACGAGCTCCTGAAGAAGAACGCCGACATGCTGCGCCAGGCCAACAAGGAGACGCGCGAGCAGATCGAACGCGGCATCGTCGACATCGAGGCGGTGAAGCACGCGCATGCGCAGCTCATCGCCACGATCGAGGAGAGCCTCCAGATCGCCGACGAGGGCAAGAAGAAGCGGGCCGAGGCAGAAAAGGAGCTGACGGGCCTCGAATCCTCGCTCAAGACGGCGCTAGCGCAAGCCTCGGCACGCGCGCAGGGCGCCGCTCCGCCGGCCGCGCCGAAACCGTAAACCAATCGGACTAGGTGACGCGCGCGCCTCGGGGCCCGTAAGCTTCACCGTAATCGCGATCAGCCGGCCGTGACGGGCGCCGGCGGCGTTTCAAGGAGTGTCCCGCAATGGGCCTGTTCGACAAGATCCGCGGCGAATTCATCGACATCATCGAATGGACCGATTCGTCCAACGACACGATGGTCTATCGCTTCGAGCGCCACGGCAACGAGATCAAATACGGCGCCAAGCTCACCGTGCGCGAGAGCCAGGTCGCGGTCTTCGTCAACGAGGGCAAGATTGCCGACGTGTTCCAGCCCGGCATGTACACGCTCGAGACGCAGAACGTGCCGATCCTCTCGACGCTCCAGGGCTGGAAATACGGCTTCAACAGCCCATTCAAAGCCGAGGTCTACTTCGTCAATACGCGCCGCTTCACCGACATGAAATGGGGCACCAAGAACCCCGTCATGATGCGCGACAAGGAATTCGGCATGGTGCGGCTGCGCGCGTTCGGCACCTACGAGATGCGCGTCAAGGACGCGCCGAAGTTCTTGAAGGAGATCGTCGGCACCGACGACAAGTTTCACACCGACGAGGTGTCCGAGCAGCTCCGCAACATCCTGGTCTCGAAGTTCACGAATCTCATCGGCAATGCCGGCATCCCGGTGCTCGATCTCGCCGGCAACTACGACCAGCTCGGCAAGCTCTTGACCGAGCGGATCGCGCCCGAGTTCGACGAATACGGCATCAATCTCACCAAGATCCTGGTCGAGAACATCTCGCTGCCGCCCGAGGTCGAGGCCGCGATCGACAAGCGCACGAGCATGGGCGTCGTCGGCGATC
>SBBV01000402.1 GCA_005240015.1 Candidatus Odyssella thessalonicensis
CTCGGCGCCTCCGATGAGCCTCGAGCCCACGACCCGCCATGGGTCCCCGCTTTCGCGGGGACGACAAATGTGGTTTGAGCGTGCTTGGAAAGAGGGCGGTCGATCATGGCCAACATCGCCAACAAGTCCTTCGGCGCGGCGGCGCAAACCGGGGGCGCGCTGGCGCGCGGCTTCGCGGCGCTCGCCTATCCCAGATGCCTGCTCGTGATGTTCGCGAGCGCCGCGCTCTCGGTGCTGCTCGCGATCGGGCTTTGGTATCTCTTGCACTGGGCCGTCTTCGACTGGAAATTTTTCAACTGGGTCTGGGTCAATTGGCTCCTGCGACAGTTCGGCGGCGTGGCCCTCTTCTTCCTGCTGCTGATCCTGTTCCCGGCGCTGATGGCGATCGTCATCTCGTGCTTCTTCGACATCATCATCGACGAAGTCGAGCGCCGGAACTACCCGGACCTGCCGCCCAAACGCAGACAGCCGCCGGGCGAGCTCGTCGCCTACATCCTGAAGTTCACGGCGCTGATCCTGATCGTGAATTTGATCGCGCTGCCGTTCTATCTCCTGCTGCCCGGCATCAACTTCCTGATCGCGTGGACGGCCAACGGCTACATCTTCGGCCGCGAGTACTACGAAGCGGTCGCGATGCGCCGGCTGGCGCCGTCCGAGATGCATGCGCTGCGCTGCCAGACCGGCGGGCGCACCTTCCGCGCCGGCTTCCTGCTCGCCGTGCTGAAGACGGTGCCATTCCTCAACCTCGCGATTCCCGTTGTCGGCTGCGCCTATCTCACGCACCTCTTCCACGCCATGCCCTGGCGCGAGAAGGCGCCACCGGCCCGTTAAGTCGCCGCCCGCCGACCCGTGGCGACGCGATATTCACCACAGAGGCACAGAGGGCACAGAGAAGATTTTTCGCGCGCCGCAGGCGCGAAATTCCTTCTCTCTCTGTGCCCTCTGTGCCTCTGTGGTGGGCTTTCGGTGAACCTGCCGCGGCGCTCGCGGGGAGCTCAACCGCCGTTGAAGACTTTGCCTTTGTAGCGGCAGAGGTCGTTGATGAGGCAACGGCCGCATTCGGGCTTCCGCGCCTTGCACACATAGCGGCCGTGCAGGATCAGCCAGTGGTGCGCGTGAAGCTTGTATCTGGGCGGCACCTTCTGCTCGAGCTTGGACTCGACCGCGAGCGGCGTCTTGCCTGGCGCGAGTCCGGTGCGGTTGGCGACACGGAAGATGTGCGTGTCGACCGCGATGGTGGGCTCGCCGAACGCGATGTTGAGCACGACGTTCGCGGTCTTGCGCCCGACGCCGGGCAGCTTCTCGAGCGCCTCGCGGCTGTTGGGCACCTTGCCTGAGTACTGCTTCTCCAGGATCTCGGAGAGCTTGATGACGTTCTTTGCCTTGCTGTTGTAGAGGCCGATCGTGCGGATGTAGTCGCGCAGCCTCGCCTCGCCGAGCGCCAGCATCTTTCCGGGCGCGTCGGCGACCTTGAACAGCGGCTTGGTTGCCTTGTTCACGCTGGCGTCGGTGGCCTGCGCCGACAGCACGACGGCGACGAGCAGCGTGTAGGGGTTCTTGTACTCGAGCTCCCCACGGGGATCGGGATTGGCCTCGGCAAAGCGCTGGAACAGCGCCGAGACCTGCGCGTCCTTCATTGCCTCTCCCGCCTTTCCTGCCGGCGGCTTGGGGGAGACCCTCGTCGGCAAAAGGGTTCGCCCCCTTTTTGCCGCTCCGTCGCTCGTCTCCGCCACCGGCGTTTCTTCTTTGCAGGCGGGGCCACGCCCCCGCGCATGCCCCCTCCGCAAAAGCGGACTTTACCACAAAGCGCGGCTGACCGTATTTAATTTAGTCCACAGCAAGCGGATCCATGGGCGAGCAAACTTATTTCGACGCGGTGCTGCACCCCAATCGCAGCTTGGGCGAGCGCGGCTTCGTGCTGCTGATGGCGGCGCTGGCGGCGATTTCGTTCATCGGCGGGGTCGTGTTCATCAGCGTCGGCGCGTGGCCGGTGTTCGGCTTCCTGGGGCTCGACGTACTGCTGATCTATGTGGCGTTCCGCGCCTCGTACCGCAGCGGGCGCCTCGTCGAGACCGTGCGGCTCACCGATGACGCGCTCGAGGTGCGTCGCATCGATGCCTATGGCCGCTCCGCTGCGTGGCGAGTGCCGCCCAACTGGGCGAAGGTCGAGCTCGACCATGCCGGCGAGCACGATTGCCGCGTCACCGTGCGCTCGCATGGCGAGAGCGTGGTGCTGGGCGCGTTTCTTTCCCCGCCCGAGCGCAAGGAGTTGGCCGAAGCCCTTCGCGCCGCGCTCGACCGCCAGCGCAGCCACGCCTGACACCGCCCCTGCGCCCATGCATGAGCCTCGGCTCGCCGACTACGCGATGCTGCTCTTCTTGGGCCTGGTCTGGGGTGCCTCGTTTCTTTTCATCGGCGTCGCGGTCAAAGGCGTTCCGCCGCTGACCTTGACCGCCGTGCGCTGCGTGATCGCGTCGCTGGCGCTGCTCCTCGTGGCGCGCGCCATGGGCTACGCCGTGCCGCGCGAAGTGCGCGCCTGGCTCATCTTCCTCGCGCTCGGTCTGACCAACAGCGGTATACCCTTCGTGCTGATCGCGCTCGGGCAGACCCGCATCGACAGCAGCCTCGCCGCGATTCTGATCGCGACCGTGCCGCTGTTCACGCTGGTGCTGGCGCACTGGTTCACCGACGACAAGTCGACGCCGCGGCGGATCGCAGGCGCGCTCATCGGCTTCGGCGGCATCGTCCTGCTGATGGGTCCGCCGGCGCTGCTCGGCCTCGGCGCCGACATTGCCGCCCAGCTCATGATCGTGGGCGGCGCGCTGTGCTTCTCGATCACGCAGATCCTGGTCAAGCGCTATGGCGGCGCGCTGCTGATCGGCGCCGCCTGCTCGATCGCCTGCTCGGCGCTCTGGACCATTCCGCTCGCGCTGATCCTCGAGCGGCCATGGCAGATCGAGCCGACCCTGACGGAGGCCGGCGCCATCGTCATCCTCGCCCTCGCCAGCACGGCCGCCGCGCATTTCGTGTTTTTCGTGCTTATCGGCCGCACCGGGCCGCAATTCGTCACGCTCAACAACTACATCGCGCCGACGGTGGGCATGGCGCTGGGCATTGCCGTGCTCGGCGAAGCGCCGCGCTGGAGCGCCTACGTGGCGCTTGCCGTGATTCTGCTTGGCATCGCGATCGCGACCTGGCGTCCGCGCGCGGCGCTCGTGCCGGCTGTCGGGCGATGAAGCTCGCGCACCACGGGCCCACGGCCACCGACTACGCGCTGTTCGTGCTGCTCGGCCTCGTCTTCGGCTCCACCTACATGTTCATCAGCGTGGGCCTGCAGACCATTCCGCCGATGACGCTCGCGGCCTCGCGCGCGCTCGTCGGCTTCACGCTCTTGGCCGGCCTCGCCGCCGCCTTCGGCGACGCGCTTCCGCGCGATGCGAAATCGTGGCGCGCCTTCGTGCTGATCGGCATCTTCGGCGGCGCGGTGCGCATCGTCGACCACGCCCGCGACGCGGGGTATCGC
>SBBV01000058.1 GCA_005240015.1 Candidatus Odyssella thessalonicensis
CCTGTTCGTGCTCGGCTCGATCTATCTCGGCTGGGCGACGGCGACCGAGGCCGCGGCGTTCGGCGTCGTCGGCGCACTCGTGCTGTCCGCGATCCAGGGCTCGCTCACGCGCGAGACGTTCCGCACGAGCCTGCTCGGCGCGACGCGCCTCTACTGCATGATCGCGCTCATCCTCGCCGGCGCGCAGTTCCTCACCATCTCGATGGGCTACATCGGCCTGCCGCGGGCGCTCGCCGACTGGATCGCGGGGCTCGGGCTCTCGCAGTTCTCGCTGATCGTGGCGCTCACGATCTTCTACATCATCCTTGGCTGCTTCCTCGACGGCATCTCGATGGTGGTGCTGACGATGGCGATCATCCTGCCGACCGTGCAGAAAGCCGGCATCGATCTGCTCTGGTTCGGCATCTTCATCGTGCTCGTCGTCGAGATGGCGCAGATCACGCCGCCGGTGGGGTTCAATCTCTTCGTGCTGCAGGGCATGACCGGCCGGCAGATTACCTACATCGCGCGCACCGCGGTGCCGATGTTCCTGCTCATGGTCGTGGCGGTGCTGCTGATCTACTTCCTGCCCGGCCTCGTGACCTTCCTGCCGAACCGCATGATCGGCCCGGGCTGACGGACGCTCGGCCAAGTGGCCGAGCTTCGGGCGAAGCGAAGCTCGCCACTAGCTCGCCAAGCGAGCGACCTTGACTCGCCTCCGCGCCCGCCCGCATCGTCCGCCGCAAACGGGAGGAGACGATGCTCTACTACGGCTATTTCCGGTCCTCGGCGTCGTTCCGCTTGCGCATCGCCCTCAACCTGAAGGGGCTCGCGCCCGAATTCAAATCGATCCACTTGCGCAAGGGCGACCAGTTCCACGCGGGCTACACCAAATTCAATCCGCAGGAGCAGGTGCCGACGCTCGTCACGGACGCGGGCGACGTGCTCGTGCAGTCCCCGGCCATCCTCGAATGGCTCGAGGAGACGCATCCCAATCCGCCGCTCCTGCCCAAGGACCCGGTCGAGCGCGCGCGCGTGCGCGCGCTGGCGATGGCGGTCGGCTGCGATATCCACCCAATCGACAATCTCCGCGTCCTCACCTACCTGCAGAAGGTCCTGCAGGTGAGCGAGGGCCAGTTCGAGGACTGGTACAATCACTGGATCGCGCTGGGCTTCCGCGGGCTCGAGGCGATGCTCGCGGGCCATCCCAAGACCGGCACCTACAGCCACGGCGAGGCGCCGAGCCTGGCCGACGTCTACCTCGTGCCCCAGGTCTTCAACTCGATGCGCTTCAAGCTGGCGCTCACACCCTATCCCAACATCAAGCGCATCTTCGACAACTGCATGAAGCTGCCGGCCTTCGACAAGGCCCAGCCCAAGAACCAGCCCGATTTCGAGGCGTGAGGGCGAGGCAAGCCGGTCTTTGGTAAACAGGTGAGGCGGCCCCGGCACGCGTGACAACCAATTGTTAAGGATTCGCTGTTAACATGTCGATGTTAACCGAATATTCGCGATAAGACTTGCAATAGAATCAAATATTTCGTACGTAGAACGATAGTCGACGCGCGGACGCCCAGTCCGGGGGCCTTAAATGGGTCGTGCGTGCCTACGCGCCGTAGTTGTCGTCGCTGCCGGCCTCGCCGTTGCCGCGGGTGCCGGCCCGGCCGACGCGAAGCGCGTGCGGCCGCTGATCCCGACCGGCGGGATGTGGCAGTCGATCCCCTACACCAGCGAGGCCGCCGACCGCGCCGACTCGGCGACATCGAGCACCAGCAGCGCCACGCCGCGCGCCGCCGGAGAGGCGGTTGCGGCGAAAGTCGCGAAATCCGCGCCGGCCGCGGGCGCCAAGGGCGCGGCCCTCCCAAAAGCGCGGGCGCCGCGCCATCCCGTCGCCGCCGCCGCACCGGCCGAAGAGGCGCCGCGCACCAGCGCCGCGGCGCGCGCCAAGGAGCTCGACCGCCGCATCGGCGTGCTGATGCCGGGCGCCAAGCTCGGCGAGCCGATGCCGGATCGCGAAAATCCGGCCTGGCGCCGCCCGCGGCCCGGCCGCTCCGGCGCCGAGACCAACAGCCTGTCGCTTCCGCTCGACGAGACGGGCAAATCGGGCTTCGTCGCGCGCGGCTACCACACGCAGCCCGACGCGCAGAATCCGCAGGGCTCGACCGGCGCCACCTTTGGGCTGCGCACGAAGTTCTGATCTGCAGGACCGCGCGCCTCTAGGCGCGCCCCTTTCGTTTCCGTCCACCATCAAGACCGCGCCTGGAGGCGCGCGGTCCCACAAAAGTCCACATGTGACTTTCGCGGTGTGAAAATCGGGGTCAGAGTAGATCTCCCATCCGTCACGCCGCAGCCGTGAGCGGGTTTTTCCATTTGAGCTCGGGAAGCGTCGGAAATCGCGGTCGCTCGGGTTCAGGATGTTGGTGGATGAGGATAGCGATGCTCATCGCACTTCCGGTGCTTGTTGCTGCGTCCGGTACCGGAATGGCTTTGGCCGGCGATCCGCCCCGGGGTGGCGCATTCGGGTGTGGCGATGGCGAGAGCGGGTTGCTCACGGGTCAGCTTCTGCCCGGACGTTCGGCGGATCCCGGCCCTGTACGGAATCTAACGCTTGGTCCGATCGCCCTCCGGATAGCGACAAAGCAGGTGTTCGGAGGGAATAGGGGTAATCGCGCCTCGACTGTGTTCCCGAGCTTCTCGAAATCCGCCATCACGCCGCAGCTGCAAGCGGGTTGGTCCATTTGAGCTTGGGAAAGCGCGCGAAATCGCGGTCGGTCGTGCAGAGCGTGGCGCCGTGTTCGAGTGCGATCGCGGCGAGCACGGCGTCCATGACGAGCGGGCCGGCCGTCTGCCCGTCGCGCATGAGGCCGCGGAGGATGTCCCAGTGCCGCTCGCCGGGATCGAGGATCTCGGCAGCGGGCTGAGCAAGCCATGAGGACACGGCTGCCTCGGCTTCGGAGACGGAAAGCGGGCGCTCGAACACGCGAGGATTCGTGGCGATCCTCAGGAAGGCCCAGAGCGAGAGCCAAGCAAAGCCGACAAGATCAGGCCCCGAAAGCGCGCCCTCGAGCCAAGCGCGGGTTCGTTCGTGTTGCTCCGCGCGCGGATGATAGGCGTAGAGCAGCAAGTTCGCGTCGACGAGGATCACCGGTGGACAGAGCCCTCCACCTGCTCGAGGAGGTCGCCGACATTGTCGAGGGAAAGGCCGGGTTTGAGCGCGCCAAGATCGCGGGCGTCGACCTTGAAGGCCCGTCGGCGGGCACCTGCGTGCCGCGCGGCGAGCCCGCGGCGCAGTGCGTCGTTGACGATCTCGCGGAATGACCGGCCGCTGCGGCGCGCTTCCGCCTTGAGCTTTGCCGCAACGTCGTCTTCGAGGGTGAGTGTCGTCCGCATGCTTTGATGCTAGGTACGAGGCATCATGATGTCAATCGGCCGATGCCAAGCGGCGTCGACAACGTGGGCTGGCCGCCGCGGCGCCCACCCTGGTATCCACCTGCGTCCTCGGAGCCGCGCCAAGCCGCTTGTCTTTCCCTCCGACTCACATCATATAGGGGCGCCATACCCGGATGGACCCCACGGGATTGGCATGGATTTCCCCGAAGCGCTGACCTTCGACGACGTGCTGCTGCTGCCGGCGCGCTCCGCCGTGCTGCCCGCACAGACCGACACGAAGACGCGCGTGACGCGCGGCATCGAGCTGCGCATCCCCCTCCTCTCCGCGGCCATGGATACGGTCACCGAAAGCGCGCTCGCGATCGCGATGGCGCAGGCCGGCGGCATCGGCATCCTGCACAAGAACATGTCCGTGGAGGCCCAGGCCGCCGAGGTGCGGAAGGTCAAGAAATACGAATCGGGCATGGTGGTGAACCCGGTGACCATCGCGCCCGAGAAGAAGCTCGCCGACGCCAAGAAGCTGATGGCCGAGCACAAGATCTCGGGCATTCCGGTGACCGAGAAGGGCGGCAGGCTCGTCGGCATCTTGACCAACCGCGACGTGCGCTTCGCCACCGACCCGAAGCAGCCCATCGCCGAGCTGATGACCAAGGACAACCTCGTCACGGTGCGCGAGGGCGTCGACCGCAACGAAGCGAAGCGCCTCTTGCACAAGCACCGCATCGAGAAGCTGCTCGTCGTCGACAACGACTACCGCTGCGTCGGCCTCATCACGGTCAAGGACATCGAGAAGGCGGAGCGCCACCCGCACGCCTCCAAGGACGAGCAGGGGCGGCTGCGCGTCGGCGCCGCGACCGGCGTCGGCGACGACGGCGTGAAGCGCGCCGAGGCGCTGTTCGATGCCGGCGTCGACATCATCGTCGTCGACACCGCACACGGCCATTCCGACGGCGTGTTCAAGGCCGTCGACCGCATCCGGCGGCTCTCGAACTACACGCAGCTCGTGGCCGGCAACGTCGCGACCGCCGACGGCGCCAAGGCGCTCATCGATGCGGGCGCCGACGGGGTCAAGGTCGGCATCGGCCCGGGCTCGATCTGTACGACGCGCATCGTCGCCGGCGTCGGCGTGCCGCAGTTCACGGCGATCCTCGATTGCGTCGCCGAATGCAAGAAGCAGAAGGTGCCGGTGATCGCCGACGGCGGCGTGAAGTACTCGGGTGATCTCGCCAAGGCGATCGCGGCCGGCGCCGAGTGCGCGATGATCGGCGCGCTCTTGGCCGGCACCGACGAGGCGCCGGGCGAGGTCTATCTCTACGAAGGCCGCTCCTACAAATCCTATCGCGGCATGGGCTCGCTCGGCGCCATGGCGCGCGGCTCAGCCGACCGCTACTTCCAGCAGGAGGTGGCCGACACCTTGAAGCTCGTGCCCGAGGGCATCGAGGGCCAGGTTCCCTACAAGGGCCCGGTCGCCAACGTGATCCACCAGCTCGTCGGCGGCCTGCGCGCCGCCATGGGCTACACCGGCTCGCGCAACATCGCCGAGTTCCAGAAGAACGCGAAGTTCATCCGCGTCACCGGCGCCGGCCAGCGCGAGAGCCACGTGCACGATGTGACCATCACGCGGGAGGCGCCCAATTACCGGCGCATGTAGCTCCTCGTGACGCCGGGCGCGCGCATCCAGGCCGCGATCGAGCTCCTCGACGAGATCGAGCGCCAGCCTGCGGACGAGGACGCCCCTCCAGCGGACGCCGTGCTAAACGCCTACTTTCGTTCGCGCCGCTACATCGGCGCCAAGGACCGCCGCGCCATCGGCGACGCCGTGTTCCAAACGCTGCGCCAGCGCGGGTACATCGACTGGCTGCTGACGGCCGAGCTCGGCCTTCCGGCCGAGAACCGCTTTCGCGCGATGTGGACCTTCGCGGTGCACGGCGGCATCAGCCCCGACCAGATCCTCGCCGCCTGCGACGGGAGCCGCTATCACCCGGCACCGCTGCCGCACGATCAGGCTCGTCGGGTGAGGCTGCTCGACCAGGGGGTGATGGAGACGCCGCCGACGCTTGCAGAGCAGGCCAGCATTCCCGCCGAGCTCGTGCCCGAGGTCGAGCGGCAATTTGGCGCCGATGCCTGGGCCGAGATGATCGCCTTCACCCAGCCGGCGCCCACCGATCTGCGCGTCAACACGCTGAAGGCGACACGCGAGCAAGCGGCGGCGGCGCTGGCGCAGGCCGGCGTGAAGACTGCGCCCACGCGCTACTCGCCGATCGGGCTTCGGCTCGAGACGCGTGCAAATCTGTTCAACCTCGCCCCCTATCGCAACGGCTGGATCGAGGTGCAGGACGAGTCTTCGCAGCTCGCGGCGCTGCTCGTCGAGGCGAAGCCCGGCATGCGCGTGCTTGATCTTTGCGCTGGTGCCGGCGGCAAGACGCTGGCGCTGGCTGCGGCGATGGGCAATCGCGGGCGCATCATCGCCTGCGACGTTTGGGAGCGCCGCCTCGCACGTATGGCGCCTCGCATTGCACGCGGCGGTGCGCGAATCATCAAGACTGTGCGTCTCGATCCGCAGGGCAAGGCCTACGACAGGCTCGGCGCATTCGACCGCGTCATGATCGATGCGCCGTGCACCGGTTCGGGCACCTGGCGCCGCCGGCCCGAGACCAAGTGGCGACTGACCCGAAACTGGCGGATCAACATAGAGACCGGGCAGCACATGCTGTTGGACGGCGGCGGCGCGCCTTTCGTGCGGCCGAATGGCCGACTGATCTTTGCCACCTGCTCGATCTTGCCCGCCGAGGGACGCCAGATCGTCGATGCCTTCCTCGCCGATCACAAAGGCTGGCGCATCATTCCCGCCGACAAGGTCTGGCGGGGCGTGCTTGGCACAAAGGCGCCGTTCGAAGGCCCCTACATGCTGCTGACGCCGCATCGGCATGGGACGGATGGCTTCTTCCTCGCCATCCTGGCGCCGCCATGAGCGGGTTCGCCGTGCGCGCCGGCATTCCCGAAGACGCGGAGAAGATCGCCGCGGCCTTCGTCGAGACCTGGCGCGCCACTTACCCTGGCATGCTGCCCGACCGAGTCCTGATCAAGATGTCGGACGAAGCGCAGGCCTTCTATTGGTCGCGCCTGCTGACGGCGCGGCGCGCGCGTGAGTTCGTGCGCGTGGCCGTCAACGAGCGCAACGTGCTGGTGGGGTTCGGCAGCGCCGGCCCGAGCCGGGCGCGCGCGCCCAACGAGGGCGAGATCTACACGCTCTACGTCCGCCCCGACTTCCAGAATCGCGGGATCGGCCGCGCGCTCATCTGCGCGCTGCTGCAGGGCGTGCGCGAGCGCGGCTGCCATCAGGCGATGCTGTGGGTGCTCGCCGCAAACCCCTCGCGCTTCTTCTACGAGGCAATGGGCGGCAAGAAGAGCCTCGAGCGCAGCGAGCGCCTCTGGGGCATGGACGTGGCGCAGATCGGCTATCGCTGGCCCAATCTCGCCTCCGTATTCGCGGAGGGCGGACCATGCGCGCGGAAATGACATGCGCATCACAAACGGAAACGGTGACAGACCACCAAGGCACCAACGGAAGTGAACAGGAGGCGCAGGGACGTAGAGAAGCACCTTCTTGCGCGCCCTTTTGCGCAAGCTTCACGCCTCTGCGTCCCTGCGCCTCCTGTGAATTCTTCTTGCTTGGTGTCTTCGTGCCTTGGTGGTCTTAAATCGTCTGAGCAGGGAAGCGGATCCAAGATGACGATCGGCCATCACGAACGGGTTCTAATCCTCGATTTCGGCGCGCAGTACACGCAGCTGATCGCGCGGCGCGTGCGCGAGAACGGCGTCTATTGCGAGATCATGCCGTTCAACGTGGCGGAGAAGCGCATCGCCGACTACGCGCCCAAGGCGATCATCCTCTCGGGCGGCCCGGCCTCGGTGCACGAGGTGGGCACGCCGCGCGCCGCCGACATCGTCTTCAAGCTCGGCGTGCCGGTGCTCGGCATCTGCTATGGCGAGCAGACCATGTGCGACGTCCTCGGCGGCAAGGTCGAGCCCGCCGATCACCGCGAGTTCGGCCGCGCCGAAGTGCGCGTCACGGCCGACTGCGCGCTGTTCGGCGGCGTGTGGAAAAAGGGCGGCGCCTATCCGGTGTGGATGAGCCACGGCGACCGCGTGATCGCGCTGCCCAAGGGCTTTCATCCGGTGGCTGAGAGCGCAGGCGCACCCTTCGCCGCGGTCTGCGACGAGGCGCGGAAATTCTACGGCGTGCAGTTCCATCCCGAGGTGATGCACACGCCGGACGGCGCCAAGCTGCTCAGGAACTTCACGCACAGGATCGCCGGCTGCCGCGGCGATTGGTCGATGAAGGCGTTCCGCGCCGAGGAGATCGCGAAGATCCGCGCGCAGGTGGGCAAGGAGCGCGTGATCTGCGGGCTTTCGGGCGGCGTCGATTCGTCCGTCGTCGCCGTGCTGCTGCACGAGGCGATCGGCGACCAGCTCACCTGCATCTTCGTCGACCACGGCCTCCTGCGCTTGAGCGAGGCCAAGCAGGTCGTCGAGCTGTTCCGCAACCACTACAACATCCCGCTCGTGCACCGCGACGCGTCCGAGCTGTTCCTGTTCAAGCTCAAGGGCGTGAGCGACCCCGAGCAGAAGCGGAAGATCATCGGCGCGACCTTCATCGACGTGTTCGACGAGGAGGCGCACAAGGTCGGCGGCGCCGCGTTCCTGGCGCAGGGCACGCTCTATCCCGACGTGATCGAGTCGGTCTCGTTCTTCGGCGGTCCCACGCAGACCATCAAGTCGCACCACAATGTCGGCGGTCTCCCCGAGCGCATGAAGCTGAAGCTCGTCGAGCCGGTGCGCGAGCTGTTCAAGGATGAGGTGCGCGCGCTGGGGCGCGAGCTCGGCTTGCCCGAGACGCTGGTGGGCCGCCATCCGTTTCCCGGCCCCGGCCTCGCGATCCGCATCCCCGGCGCGGTCACGCGCGAGAAATGCGATCTCCTGCGCAAGGCCGACGCGATCTACATCGACGAGATCCGGAAGGCCGGGCTCTACGACCAGATTTGGCAGGCCTTCGCCGTGCTGCTGCCGGTGCAGAGCGTGGGCGTCATGGGCGACGCGCGCACCTACGATTTCACGCTCGCGCTGCGCGCCGTCACCTCGACCGACGGCATGACCGCCGACTGGTTCCCGTTCCCGCCCGAGGTGCTGGCGCGCATCTCGACGCGCATCACCAACGAAGTGCGCGGCATCAACCGCGTGGTCTACGACGTGACCAGCAAGCCGCCCGGCACGATCGAGTGGGAGTGACATGAGATGTTCGACCCAAATCTCGTGTACGGCAGCATTTGCGCTGGTGAGAAGATAAATGCCCGTGGCTACTCTTCCACAATCATCGGGTGGGGCTGGCAAGATAGCCTTGCAACGACTATACTTAGAAAAAAATGGAGATTTATCGGCCATGTCGAGAAAGGGGCAGCACGTCGTTCGCACCGTCGGGGGGTGGAGCGTAAAGAAAGCCGGCGCTGCGCGAGCGAGTAGCGTTCATGCAACGCAAGCGGATGCGATAGCGACCGCCACACAGATTGCTCGCAATCAAAAAACCGAAGTCTACGTCCACGGTCGAGATGGGCGGATTCGCGAGCGCAATTCATTTGGCAATGACCCACACCCGCCAAAGGGTTAGCTCTGCCTCCGCCTTTTGAGCGGTCGGTATTCGTCAACTGCCCATTTGACGATGAATTCGCTCCGATCCTTCAGGCGATCGCCTTTTGCGTCACTGATCTCGGGTTCTATCCACGCCTCGCGCCCGAGAACCCCGACAACGCGGCTATTCGACTGGATCGAATTGTTGAGCTTGTTCGCACCTCGAAATACGGCATTCATGATTTGAGCCGTTGCAGGTCCGCCGCAGCAGGCGAGTACGCTCGAATGAACATGCCATTCGAGCTGGGCATTGATCATGGGTGTCGCCGGTTCGGAATCGATCAGCTCTCCCAAAAGGCGATCTTGATCCTGGAAGAAACGCGATACGACTACCAAAGAGCTCTATCAGATATTTCCGGGTGGGATATCCACGCGCATGGTGGTGACCACATCGAAGCCGTGCGCCATGTACGAACGTGGCTCGTACGGCAGGCGGGCGCTCCGCGTGTAGGTCCAAGTCGCATTCTGGGCGATTATGCCGCCTTCCAGGAGTGGTATTGGGAACGCGAATTGGCTGCCGGCGCCTCCGAGGACGATATAAGGGCCTATCCCACGGCCCAAATGATTGAGGCGATGCGGGAGTGGGTAGACGCTGGTCGGCCGGTTTGACTCCCCAGTTCTGCGCTTCGGCGTGCGCGACGCCCGGCAAGGCTTTACCGCCCCGGCCGGCTGAAATTCCTGCGCGCGCGCTCGACCTGGGCGCGGATCACGCAGTCCTCGACGTGATCGTTGATGAGGCCCATCGCCTGCATGAAGGCGTAGACCGTCGTGGGGCCGACGAAGGCCCAGCCCTGCTCCTTCAAGTCCTTCGAGAGCGCGATCGAGGCCGCGGAGGTCGATGCGGTCTGGGGTTTGCCCAGCTGTTTGCCGTCGGGCTCGTAGCGCCAGATGAAGGCGGCGAGCGAGCCTTCCCGTTCGATCAGCTCCCGCGCCCGCCGCGCATTGTTGACGACCGCTTCGATCTTGCCGCGATGGCGGACGATGCCGTCGTCCTTGAGCAGGCGGGCGACGTCGCGCGCGGTGAAGCGGGCGACGCGCTCGAAATCGAAGCCGTGGAACGCGGCGCGGAAATTCTCGCGCTTGGCGAGGATGGTGCGCCAGCTCAGGCCGGACTGGAAGCCCTCGAGGCTCAGCTTCTCGAACAAGCGCCGGTCGTCCGCGACCGGGAATCCCCATTCGGTGTCATGGTAGCCGAGAAATTCCGGGGCGGCGCCGCACCAGCGGCAGCGCGGTTTGCCGTCCGGACCTGTGATCGTGCTCATGTGCCTCTCGTCTTCGCGGTTATTGGCGGAACAGGTCGCGCTCGACCTTCGCGGCGCGGAACAGATAGTCGCGCGAGGCCTCAAGCTCGCGGCGCAGCTTCGCCAGGTCGACGTCGAGCAGGCGCCCCTGCCACTTGCGCACCTTGCCGGCGACGATGACGGTTTCGACGTTGCTGCGCTCCATCATCGTGACCACGGCGCCCGGCACGTGATTGACCGGCGCCACGTTGATGGCGTTGCCGTCGAGCAGGATGATGTCGGCGTCCTTCCCCGGCGTGAGCGTGCCGACCTTCTTCTCGAGCCGGAGATGCTTGGCGCCCTCGACCGTGGCGTAGCGGATCACGTCGCGCGAGGTGAGCAGGTTCGGCAGGTTCTTCTCGCCCGCGAGCGCGCGCTCGTTCACGAGCATCCGCTGCAAGGTCATCATCGAGCGCATCTGCGTGAAGAAATCGGCCGTCATCGTGCATTCCACGTCGGTGCTGAGCGAGGGCTCGATGCGCATCTGCTGTGCCTTCAGGATCGGCGGCATGCCGTGCCGCATGGTCATCTCGATCGGCACCGCGATCGAGACGGTCACGCCGGCATCGGCCACCGCCTTCCAGTGCGCGTCAGACATGGCGGTCATGTGAATGAAGTGGAGATCGGTGCCGAGCGCTTTCGCGTTGATCCGCTCGTCGAGGGCCTTCGGGATCCCGAAATTGCCGAGCACGTGGGCGGCGATGGGAACGCCGAGCTCACGGCCGATCTGCCACGGCTTTTCGTAGCCCGGGAGGTAGATCTCGCCGCCCATGATCATGGTGAGCAGCTGATCGGCCGACGCGAAATACTGCTTCCTCACCCGCCGCGCGTCGTCGGGATATTTGGCCTTGTCGCCGCGGCCCTCGAAATAACCGAGCGCCGCGCGCCGGCCCGAGTCGGCAAGGCCCTTCACCGCCGCATCGGTGTGCTCGGGCGAATGGTGGATCTGCGAGATGTCGAGCACCGCGGTGACGCCGGCGTCGAGCTGGCTCAGGGAGCCGAACAGGATGTTGATGTACACGTCCTCGGGCCGATACACGGGCGCGAACTTGCCGAGGATGTAGTCGAAATAATTGACCGCGCCGTGCGGCTGCCCGTCGTTGAACAGGAGACCGTCGGCAAGGAAGCTGCGGAGCGCGGTCTCGAACTGGTGATGATGCGTGTCGACGAAGCCCGGCATCGCGATCATGCCGCGCGCGTCGATCACGGCCGCGTCGCCCGCGTTCACGTTGCGGCCGACGGCCGCGATCACGCGGCCATCGATGAGTACGTCGGCCTCGGCGAAGTCGCCGACGTTGGGCTCCATGCTGAGCACCGCCCCGCCGCGGATCACGTAGCGCCGGCCGCCGGTGCCCGTGCCGGATGGCGGCGCGGTCGTCTGCGCCCGCGCTGGGGGCGCGTTGAACAGCGTTGCGGCGGTGGCGAGCGCGGCGCCGGCGGCCGCCGCGCTCCTCACGAAATCGCGCCGCGAGAGCGCGGGCGGGTGGAAGTGATCCGCGGGTTGCCCGGAGTCGCAACGGCGGCACATGTGTGTCCTCCTCGCTAAGGTCGGGCGATCGTCGCTTCAGGCTCGCGCCCGCGTTTGGCGCCCTATCCCGCCGTCACCCGCTTGATCGCCTTGTCGAGCAGTTCGAGCCCGAGATCGAGCTCGGCGTCGGTGACGGTGAGCGGTGGCGCGATGCGCATCGTGCCGGCGGAGTTGGCGCCGGCGCGCACGATGTTGGCGGAGAGGCCGAGCTCCATCGCCGCATCGGTGACCGCATCGGAGAGGGCGCCGGCGCTGTTGCCGCCAGCGTCGGCGAACTCGATGCCGAGCAGAAGCCCGCGCCCGCGCACGTCGCCGATGCAGGCGTGACGCTGCATCAGCTGGCGCAGACCGGCCGCAAGCCGTGCGCCGGCCTCGGCCGCGCGTGCCGCGAGCCGGTCGCGGATCACGATCTCGAGCACCTTCAGGCCGACCGCGGCGGGCAGCGGATCGTTGACATGCGTCGTGTAGAACAAGAACTCGCGCTTGTCGGCTTCGGCCGCGATCGCGTCGGTGGTCATCACCGCCGAGAGCGGCAGGCCGGCGCCGAGCGTCTTCGAGAGGGTCAGGATGTCCGGCACCACGCCGTCGCGCTCGAACGCGAACATCAAGCCGGTGCGGCCCACGCCGGTCTGCGCCTCGTCGAGGATCAGCAGCATGCCGCGGGCGCGGCAATGCGCCTGGAGCGCATTCAGATAGCCCGGCGGCAGATCGAGGATGCCGCCGCTCGAAAGGATCGGCTCGGCGATGAAGGCGGCGAGATTGCCGGTGCATTGCCGGTCCAGGAGCTCGAACGAATCGTCGAGCTCCTGTTGCCAGCTCACGCCCTTGAACCGCGGCCGATACGGATTGGGCGCCGGGATGCCGAACTGGCCCGGCATCAGCGGCCCCGCCCCGCGCCGCCCGGCCTTGTAGGTCGCCGCATGCGCGGCGCCGGTCATGCCGTGCCAGGACTGGGTGAAGGCGACGATCTCCCATTTGCCGGTGACGATCTTGGCGAGGCGGATCGCCGCCTCGTTGGCCTCGCCGCCGGTCGAAAGCAGCATCACGCGCGGC